>NZ_FYFA01000001.1:2100000-2386308 GCF_900188435.1 Marinobacter sp. es.048 | reverse complement strand
AAAACAATAGAAAAAATATTAACCAGGTTCTTGAAGTAATAGCGTTGCAGGCCTTCAAGAAAACTTTCACAAACAAAGCCCGGAACAGAAACACCAACTGTGCGCCTACCAGCAGCAGAAACAATGTATACTTTGTGTTACCTTCCATGCCTTCCGGGTTAAGTATGTCAGGGAAGGAAAGCGCCCAAAGCCAGAAGAACAATCCAAGAATTACACCAACCAGCGTCATAAATACGAGACTGGTACCATAAACAGTTAGTAAGGATTCCCGATCATTCTGCGCGTTATGCATGGACGCAAACCGACTCACCGTTGGGCGCATGCCCAAGTCCAGCATCCCCCATATAGCCGACCAGAGCGAGCACCATTTCCCGCAAGCCATAGTCGTGGTGCCCCATCATCTTCAGGTAAATTGGCGCCATGATGAACGTCGCCACCATGCTAACCATAAGTTGAGCAACGTTAGACCCGGTATTAATTAAAACTCGTTGTAACATCGATTAAACAATCTCGGTTAAGCGGTTTTGTCAGCAATCATCGGTATTCGACTTTCGATGGCAGATATCATCGTAAAGACAATAAAGGGAATTGACACGGCGAGTAGCATCATCACCAAGACAGTTAAGCCGGTATTGTCCGGAGCAAGACGGAACACATCACTTATCACTGGCTGCGACCGTGACGTATAGCTCTGCGAGATGTCGAGCGGGACGTTCAATGCCAAAACGCGCTACGGCGGCTGGCTGGTATGCCTGGAAGACTTCCCGTCGACGCTCGATGTCATCAATCTCTGCCACCAAGGCCTCCGCTAGTGCCGCAGCATTACCGACAGGCACCTGTCTGGCTGGGCTACCGTCTAGCACTTCACGAAGTCCGATAGAGTCACTTCCAACGATTGGCACCCCTGCCGCCAATGCCTCCATGGCAAGAAGTCCGCAAGCCTCCCAGCGAGAAGGCATGGCGATCAGGTCTACCCCTTTCAACGCACCGGGCATGTTATCGGTTTGCGCCATCTGGTGGAAATAGTCGCCTAGCCCCAATTCTTTAAGATAAGCATAATCTTCACGAATAAAGCCACCCCAGCCAAAGGTGACTATATGAGGCATAGGACTTACTTTCAGACGTCTTCGAACAATATCCATGGCCTCGACCAACACTCTGAAGCCCTTGGGGCTCATGAACCGCCCAAAGAAACCGATCAGTGGCACGTCGGTTGACAAGCCAATTTCTTTCTTGATATCCGAAGCTGTTCCGAACTGGAAAAATTTGGCGTCTACCCCGTGAAGAATCGGGTGGACTCTCTCATCGGCAACACTTGGGAAGAACTCTAAAAAATTACGCTTTGCATCCTCAGTGACGGTATGAACCGCAGCCATTCGATTAAACAATTGCGCCATCAACAGGCGTTTTACGTGGCCCCTGAAACCGAGAAACAAAGGTTTGGTGAACATATCATGCCCCGTCATCAAGTGAGGCGTAGTGTTACCAGTCAAAGCCAGCTGGGTAAGCAAGCCGGCCGAGAAGCCATGAGAGTGCACAAGGTCATACGAGTGTTGCCTCGCCATTTTCCGTACCTGCCTCATAAAACCGGCTTTACCGGGATCAGCGGAGACCAGTTCAATACGGCCTGCCGGGAGAAATGTTGACAAGAAAGCTTCTAACCCCCCCTGATCTGGCGCTAAAATGGTAAAGCTATAGCCCTCAAAGACAGGCTGACTGTACACATAGCGGAAAAAAGTGCGTATACCGCCTCCCGGCTGCAAAGCGGTCATCAAAATCTTCACTGGCTCGTAACTCCTTTCACTACTTCCCTTAACTTCAAGGTTTCAGAGGGGTCGCTATCCTAGCTAACTTTCGCCTTGCAGGTAAGCACCTAATGCACCGAAACCGGGCCAAGCGATTCAGACCTTAGCAGATGCCCTAGCGCAGAAAAGCTTTTTATTCTCGCGCCAACAGACCTGGCCATTCGAAATCTTAGCAACGAGTAACTTATCCTGCGCGTATCTCCCATTTTTTCGAATTCACTTAAAACAGGAATCGAATGATGGATATTCATTATAAGAAAGCATTCAGATATCAAGTTCTACGATTTACTCGCCTCAACCAGCAACTTCTTGAGTGCGTACCAGCGGCTTGGCCACAATAGTTTTTTAGCAGATGTTGGCTTGTAGGAGGGCGCTTCATCACCCTTTTGTGCCAGAAGCCAGCCTACTTCTAACTGGTGTCTTCCGTAGGTCCCGTACTCTGTATTTCCGCTTACAACCTGATATCCGTTCCTATTGAATAAAGTCGCAAGGCTTTCTCGCGTAAAAAAATTGATGTGTGTAACTGGGTCTCCTTCCAGTCGTATGCCCCCGAGAATGTCAATCGGAATTTCAGCATAAACCACTCCGTCATCCTCCAAATGATCCTTAAGCCTAGAAATTAGCTCCCCCGGCTCGGCAACATGCTCCAAGACATGCGACAAAATAATAATTGAATATCGATGCTCTAAGCCTTCAATATCGTTAGCAACCTTTTCCACATTGGGAAGTTGCACGTCTGAATAATCAGCTATATAGCAAGCGTAACCATGCTCAATAAAGGAATTCATAATCTTTCCGTTTCCGCCACCATAGTCGAGCACCGAATTACCCTTTGTGTGCGATTTTACCTTTTCATATACAGTAAAAGACCTATCCCGATCCATTTTGACCATAACGGGATCGGCAAGATTCTGTCCACCGACATTTGGATCGCGTGCCTTCAAAGATTCATATTTGGCAGATATATCCTCGCTCGTCGGCCTTGGGTCATAACAGACAAATCCACACTTTTCACATAAATTGAGGTCAATAAATTACCCCCACCCCAAATATCGCGGAAAATTTTCTGCCGATCGAGTTCGTATTTCGATAGGAACTTTCGCTCCAAGATTTTTTTTGCTGGCCGGGCAAACACCAGAATTCTTGCCGCAATTTTTCCGAGTTCGGCTATCCTCTGCCACCGTGAAAACTTAGGAACCGTTCGTTCCCTCATGCTATATGCCTCAAGCGACATCCATCCTTTGGATTCGCACACAGGGCAATTAAAGTTAGTCTTCATAGGCTTTTCCCTCGTTTATCTGCGCGGTCAAGCACATAGTCAGGAAGCTGAACCGCGCCAGCCAAACATGACTACATGAGGCATATGACCCTGACCCCGAATTAGGTCCACCCAGAGTTGGAAAAATCCGGCTCCTGACCCTGACCCCGAATTAGGTCCACCCAGAGTTGGAAAAATCCGGCTCCAGTTGCTTCTGTTTTCTTCGTGAAACCGCATGTTTTCTGGCGTAGTCCGAGGGCGTGCACCACTCCAATGCGGAATGGGGTCTGACTTGGTTATAGAAAGTCCTCCATGCTTCGATTTTCTCCATGGCGTCGGCCAGTGACAAGAACCAATTTTCATTCAGACATTCCTGCCGGAGTCGTCCATTGAACGATTCTACCGTTGCGTTGTCGGTAGGCTTCCCGGGCCGTGAGAAGTCGATTTCAATGTTTCGCTCATAGGCCCAGCGATCCATGACCTTGCCGGCAAACTCCGAACCGTTGTCGGTCTTTAGCACCTCCGGGTTGCCCCGGAAGCGCGCAATCGCCGTCAGGGCTTCCTGAACATCGTGGCCCTTCAGGCTCTGCCCAACCACAATGCCGAGGCACTCCCTGGTGAACAGATCAATGATCGTCAGGAGACGCAGACGTCGACCATCAAACAGCGCGTCTGAGACAAAATCCATGCCCCAGATGTGATTGGGATGGTTGGCCTGCTGTAGCGGCTGTCGGTTCTTGGCGGCCTTGTTACGCTTCGGACGCTTGAGGCGAAGTGACAACCCCTGGTCCCGATATAACCGGTAAACCCGTTTGTGATTATCACGCCAACCCTCCCGTTGCAGCTGGACGTGCACACGCCGGTAACCGTAGTGAAGCCGCGTGAGCGTGATCTCACGGATCCTCATCGACAGCGCCGACGAGTCCCTCGCCACCGATTGATAGCGATTAGACGCCCTGGAAAACTGCAAGACCGCGCACGCTTGGCGTTCGCTGACCCCATATCGCTTTTGTAGGTCAGCCACCAGTTGGCGTTTACGAGGCGGTCTCAGAGCTTTTTTGCCACCACGTCCTGAAGCATGGCCTTGTCCAGGCTTAGGTCCGCTACCAGCTTCTTAAGGCGATGATTCTCCTCCTCCAGCTGCTTGAGTCGCTTCAGCTCGGATGGCCCCAGGCCGCCATACTTCTTGCGCCAGTTGTAGAACGTGGCATCCGAGACGCCCATTTTCCGACAGACTTCCGGGACCGGCGTACCCAGCTCGGCTTGCTTCAGGGCGAAGGCAATCTGCTCTTCGGTGTAACGGGATCGCTTCATGGCATGATCTCCTGCTCAAGGCTCTATCATGCCGGATTTTCCAGTTTTAAATGGACCTAAATTCTGGGGTAGGGTCAATAGGACTTACTTTCAGTCGCCTTTGAATAGCATCCATAGCATCCATCAGGAGTTGGGTCCTCTTGGGACTCATGAAGCACCCAAAAAAACCGAGCAATGGAACATCAGCTGGCACTCCAGTTTCTTTCTTGATATCAGGAGCTGGGGGTAAAGCTATTGCCCTCAAAGACTGGCTGACCGTACACACAACGGAAAAAAGTACCTGTGCCGCCTCCCGGGCTTCAAAGCAGTCACCAAAACCTTCATTGCCCCGTAACTCCGTTCATTACTGCGCGTAACTTCAAAGCGTTATAGGGACCGATTCCTTACCTAACCTTTTCCTTACCGGTAAGCACCTTCAGTGCGCGGACCGGATCGAGCGCTCCTGATCTAAGCAAATGCCCGATCGCAGCAAAACTCCTGTTCTCACGCCAGCACACCTGCGCCATTCGATAATTAAGTAACGCGCGCCGCTTTCGAATGGTAGATGTATTGTAAGAATAGCGAGCCTGAGCACGGCGAAGAATCTCGAAACCATTCTCCCAGCGTTTCCGCAGGCCTTTATGGCTAATCGAATCACCATGGCGGCGATACTGAAAAACCTTGACCGGAATAAATGCGAACCTGGTTTTTTCAGCGATCCTGATCAACATGTCATGATCTTGAGCGGCCCGAAACCCTTCCTCGAAACCACCAACCTGCTCATAGATAGATCGGCGCACCAAAGCGTTCACCGGCAAAGAAAAATAACAATCCAGCAACACCGTATTTGGGTCATTCGGCTCAATATGATTCGGCGAATGAATGTTATAGAGCCACCGCCCCTTTTCATCTACCGCTTCACCCATACCATAAACAAGCCCAACCTCTGGGTGAGCCTGAAGATAATCCACCTGAGCGCGGAGCTTGCCTGGCAAGAAAATGTCATCGCTATCAAGTATGGCTATAAGTTCACCGGACGCATTCTCAAGCGCCCGATTCAATGCGACTGATTGCCCTCGATTAGCGCGGTTTGGATGGGTTAAAAGCTTCAGATCTCCCTTCTCCGCATATTCAAGAAGAATCTCGTACGTTCCATCTGTAGAACCGTCATCAACGACGATAAGCTCCACCCGCGGATAGTCCTGCGAAAGCACCGATTCCACCGTTTCTCTAATATACTCAACTCGGTTGAATGCCGGCACAACCACGGAAACTAATGTCTTCCCTGAACCGTCCATTTTTCGACCTGCTATCGGTTGGTTAGTCTAAAATTTCGATAAATAATTTAACATCTAAAAGCCATTTTTTCTTGGCTACACACGAGATTTTGAAGCGGGTTCTGGCTCGTTAAAACCCACAATGTATCACAAGACAGCAAGACCTTATCTTCGTAAACGGTCGGCTAAGGTATAACTGGAACTGGACTTTTTCGATTGGTCGTTTTGTGACTTTGTATCACTGGTTGAAGGCAATTCCTGTCCAACGAGACGCCCAAACGCAATCACCAAGCCCCCCAAAAGATACCAGTAGTACTGAGACAACCCCCAATAGTGACCCTGACCCCGAATTAGGTCCACCCAGAGTTGGAAAAATCCGGCTCCAGTTGCTTCTGTTTTCTTCGTGAAACCGCATGTTTTCTGGCGTAGTCCGAGGGCGTGCACCACTCCAATGCGGAATGGGGTCTGACTTGGTTATAGAAAGTCCTCCATGCTTCGATTTTCTCCATGGCGTCGGCCAGTGACAAGAACCAATTTTCATTCAGACATTCCTGCCGGAGTCGTCCATTGAACGATTCTACCGTTGCGTTGTCGGTAGGCTTCCCGGGCCGTGAGAAGTCGATTTCAATGTTTCGCTCATAGGCCCAGCGATCCATGACCTTGCCGGCAAACTCCGAACCGTTGTCGGTCTTTAGCACCTCCGGGTTGCCCCGGAAGCGCGCAATCGCCGTCAGGGCTTCCTGAACATCGTGGCCCTTCAGGCTCTGCCCAACCACAATGCCGAGGCACTCCCTGGTGAACAGATCAATGATCGTCAGGAGACGCAGACGTCGACCATCAAACAGCGCGTCTGAGACAAAATCCATGCCCCAGATGTGATTGGGATGGTTGGCCTGCTGTAGCGGCTGTCGGTTCTTGGCGGCCTTGTTACGCTTCGGACGCTTGAGGCGAAGTGACAACCCCTGGTCCCGATATAACCGGTAAACCCGTTTGTGATTATCACGCCAACCCTCCCGTTGCAGCTGGACGTGCACACGCCGGTAACCGTAGTGAAGCCGCGTGAGCGTGATCTCACGGATCCTCATCGACAGCGCCGACGAGTCCCTCGCCACCGATTGATAGCGATTAGACGCCCTGGAAAACTGCAAGACCGCGCACGCTTGGCGTTCGCTGACCCCATATCGCTTTTGTAGGTCAGCCACCAGTTGGCGTTTACGAGGCGGTCTCAGAGCTTTTTTGCCACCACGTCCTGAAGCATGGCCTTGTCCAGGCTTAGGTCCGCTACCAGCTTCTTAAGGCGATGATTCTCCTCCTCCAGCTGCTTGAGTCGCTTCAGCTCGGATGGCCCCAGGCCGCCATACTTCTTGCGCCAGTTGTAGAACGTGGCATCCGAGACGCCCATTTTCCGACAGACTTCCGGGACCGGCGTACCCAGCTCGGCTTGCTTCAGGGCGAAGGCAATCTGCTCTTCGGTGTAACGGGATCGCTTCATGGCATGATCTCCTGCTCAAGGCTCTATCATGCCGGATTTTCCAGTTTTAAATGGACCTAAATTCTGGGGTAGGGTCAATAGTTCAGACTGTAAACCGCATACATCCAAAACACCGCAATAAGGCACTTATTCAACCGCGAGTAATAAGATTGGTCCCTTCTGTTCAAGGCCGCAAATTGCGACCGAACGACGGAAAGCTTACGGGTAATCCGGTAAAGAAAATTTAGAAAAATCGCAAAGCCGATCAGTCCCAACTCAATAATCAACTCAGCATAAAGGTTATGGCTGGCTCTCTGTCTTCCCAATTTGTTAGCTTTGGCTTCAGGTGTCGTTCCAAGACCATGACCCACAACAGGCCGCGTAAGGCCCAGCTTGAACTCCCCCACCATTCCTTTAAGACGCCCTTCCGCAGTCGCAGCCCCTGCGGTATCGCTATCAACCAGGGACAAATACCGATCTTTCTGAATAGGTGTCATTACGCTCAAAGCACCTACAACAATAACCACAGCCAAAAAAATCAGCTTCATTTTATGCCTTGATTCTTTAAACACCAGAAACGCAACAACCAATAGCGCAATAAACGCTCCCCTGGACATGGTGAGAATCAGTGCGTACAACATCGCTGGCATAATGGCCAGGTACAACAGTTTAGATTTCCGGCCTGAAGGCCACAGCAGATAGTGAAGGAACGGAATGGCAGTAACGATCACAAAACCCAACTCGTTTGGGTTGATCACATCCGCCGGAGCCCCGGCGAGTCGAGCCGCAAATTCTCCCCCACCCAGATGAGTGGAGCTCCCCCAGTAACCTTGTGTAATATGGAGATACAGCGGTTCCAACACACGAAACACCTGGCAGAAAACAAACACTCCGATAAACCATTTCAGTCTCTTATCCGTGTCAATAATCAAGGCAGTGAAGAAAAGAAAAGCAACGGCTTTGACGAAGGGATCAATGTTTGTGCGAACGACACTCCCGGGCCATTCCACCAATGGCAGGCTGATAACGAGATAACCGAATAGCACAAAAATTGCTTTGAAAATCGGATCCTGGAAGCGGCCTTTTAGCTTGTCACGCTGCAAAAACAGTAGAAGACTGATGGCGACGACGGCCGCTAATGTTGGTCGGATCACAGCGTAGCCAGGAATCCGAACAGAGAAGCGAAGAAAGAAATCGAGGATAAAATACAGATACAGAACAAAGCTGAACTGGTTTACGACCGTTGCATCCAGTTTTGTAAGGGCGCTCCGCTTTTCATCCTGAACAGAAACCATCATTTCCTGTTTCATGTCGGTGAAAATTCCAGCTCAAACTTTCGATCACCTTTTACACGATGCCCCAAGAGCTCAAAGCCCGAAACAGCCTTATGGAACTGAAACATATTATCTCCACTGGCGTGCCGACGCATCAGATACCTGTCGCTGATACCTTGGGCATCCGGGAAAGCCGTTACTGCTCCCAGGAAGCCAGCCTCTCGAACGAGATCCGGCAGGAAAGGCTGAAAATCCGACGGTTGGCCGTTGGGGTAGCAGAAGGTGCGGTCCTGCTGCCCGAGATGTTGATTCAATGCATCACGGCAACCGAATATTTCATCCCTTGCCTGAGCCTCAGTGACCCGCCCCAAAGATGGGTGGGTTACCGTATGCCCACCAATCTCAATGTGCGCTTCTTGCATTCTCTTCAGCTCATTCCAGCATAATGGTGCAAAAGACTCCGGTATTTCATCGGGAAAGACAAGCCCCAGCGCGCAGGCCAGGCCGGATATGAATTCATGTTTCACTTCGTCTGGCAGCGAGAGGGCGTGGGCAATCAACCGTTTCCAGAGCTCGCTTCGAGATTCACCATTTAAGGCACCTTCGCTCACTTTGAAGGAACCAATAGTGAATTCCCGGCTGACATGGGAGAGCTGGTCCAGAATCCAGGTAATCTTGTCCGGCCATAGCCATAGCCGTCTGTCGATGAAGCCCGTTGTTGCAAACAAGGTTGCGGGAACGCCATGGCGTTGAAGAATGGGAAAGGCGTGCTCATAGAAGTCTCGGTAGCCATCATCCACCGTAATCACGACCGCATGCGGAGGCATACGGCCATGTTCACGATGATATTTCATCAGCCCGACCAGGGAATAGGGGTTGTAGCGTTCCCGAATATGCCTGACCTGCTGCTCGAAACACTCAGAGCTTGCCCAGCCTTTTACCGGTGAGTCTGAGAAACGATGGTACATCAGGATACGGGGCTGATTTCGACAGATCTGCCGAGCAAATTGGTACCCACCCATCGGGCCAATCTTACGGATTGATCTCGACAACAGCTCCATTAGCCGCTCCTCTCGGGTCCGATAAGCCCGTCATATATTTCCTGATGCTTTGCCACCATAGTCTCCATACTGAAACGCTCCCTGGCACACCTAAAAGCATTGTCGCCTATTCGCTGACGTAATTCACCACTGTCACTCAACCTCCGCAGATGGCTCGCCAGTGCTGCAACATCACCGCAGGGATACAGATACCCGGTTTCGCCATGCTCGACCGCCTCCGGGTTTCCGCCCACATTACTGCAAACCACCGGTAATCCCGCCTGCATATACTCAACAATGGCATTCGAAAACCCTTCAGACTCTGAGCATAACAGGCCAATATCCAGAGCCTTGAGGCAGGCTTTTACGTCCGCTCTTGGACCGAGAAAATGAACCCTTTCAGCTACGCCCTGCTCCGAGGCCAGTAACCGGAGGTTTGCCTGGCTCCCGTCTCCGATCAATATGAGGTGCACATCGTGGCCGCTTTGATGAAGCTGACCAATCGCCTTAACGGCATCTTCCATCCGCTTGACTGGGCGTATGTTAGCGACCAACCCTACGAAGACGGCGTTCAGATGCTTAGTGCGCAGCTCCGTAAGGTCAGCCGGCACCTCACAAAATGTCTCGCCCGCACCATAGCCATTATAAATCACATGAACCTGTGATAGATCGAACGGTTCCGCCCTTATCGTCACCTGCTTCACCGCATCACTGTTTGTGATAACAGTGGAAACAAACCGCCCAGATATAGCGAGCATTACGCGATAGGCCAGAGTGTACCAATACCCCATGTCGCGCCTGGAAATGATGGTTTTTATACCATTCAGCCGGAATATAGGAGGGCAAATGACGGAGGGATCATTAAAAAACACATGGGCGAGGCGAATCTCGGAAGCTCTGAACTTCCAGGCGAGCTTCCACAATGCAGCCCAGGTTACAGGAGCGAATAAACGTGTGTGCCCCAGAACATGATAGTCACAGGGGAAACCATATTTCCGGAGATACTCAGAATCACGAAACACCAAAAGAATGGGCTCAAACCTAGCTCTGTCTAACCCTTTAATAAGATTAAGCATCTGGCCTTCCGTACCGGCATTGGGATTACGGAAATGGTCTATAACAAAAAGGATCGGCTGGGGAACTTCCTGGTGTGACATCAACTATGCATCCTGCTGTTAATGCGTAGCGCTAAAACCCACTCTCAACCCAAAATAACAGATCGCCCATGGGCAGTGTCCAGCAAACCCGAGGCTGCCAAATATCGCTGGCCTCTAGATTACCACCTTCCAGCCAGTAGCACTCTCGCCTAGTCGAAAATGGAAAGCAGGTCCTCGTTTGCAAATTGTGCATTGCAACCAACTCACCGCGAGTTTCAGAACGGCTAGATTAAGAGATGCGGACTGACCATCATTTCTTCGCCCAGAATATGAGTAAATTTGTGTAGCCCCCTTTCGCTGGCCCTTACAACACATCATAGCTTTGACTATTTAAGCCATCTTCAACAAAAACTATTCCAATAGGCGTAGGCTGTTACTACTCCACTATGAGAGGTGTTGAGGATGGGGGAGCCTTACAATCTTCACAAATTTCATACCCCTTCTGATTGACATTACCCTGATCATCAAACACATATACATAGAGACCACCCAGCGTTCCCCGATCCTCAAACTCCCCAAGGAACAGTGCCAATTCAATCTCACCGTCTTCCCAAGAAATCGGCCTTTGAACCTCATACTGTGTCAGCTTGCTGTACTCTGGTGAGTCGCCGATGATTACTCGTTGCAGCGACCTGTCTATGTATATATCGTCAATCTCACCTTCTTGAAGCTTTCCAACCTTTCCATTTAAGCCCAACGCCGCAACTGTCGGGCTCCATTTACCCTCAGCGTCCCGGGCGGGATCAAAGTCGAAGCCGCCAAAAAAGTTCCCGTTAATGGCCAGGGCAACTCTACCTGTAACCGTGTCGAGCTCTACTTCAAGATGATTCCACTGGTTTCCTTTGAGTGGTTGGGAGTCCCAATTAACAACGCCCATACCGGTTTGGTGCATCTGTGTCCAAGAGAAACGAATACCGTCTTTACCGTATGGGTCCTCCCAGATCCTAAGGAACTTCTGAGAGCCCGGAGTCTCAAAGCCGCTGCCGCTGCCGCCCCGGAACTCTGTGGGAAAAGTTACCGTTGCGCCAGATTTTTCACCTTCAATTCGAGCACCTACAAGACTCTGTTTTGACACTCCCGAAAATCCAGCGTTAATTAAACCATCGCTGTCGATACCGAGAAAAACACCCTCATAACCGCCCTCTACAAGCAACGTCTCGGACTCCTGAAAAGTTCCGATGAGAGTTTCAGTCGTAAAAGCCCAGTAGGAGCCTGGGTCGACCTTTGGCTTGTACCACCAGGAAACATACAGCTGCCGATTGTCGGCCGGAGTATCAAGGCCCCCGTAGGCGTTAGGCCAGCCTAGGAAGTTGTTCTCTCCTTCAAAAAAATAATGTGACCGCGAAGCAGGATGCCGCTTAACGCGGGTACTATCCACATGAACGTTCAAGCTTGATTTTTCCCATAGGCTCTCATTCGAATCTGTAGATCTAATCACGGCTTCTGAACCGTCTACGTCAGAATAAACACTATTCTTTAGTCCATTTTCGTAGGCAATGTCTACACGATCAACGAGTATGGGGGCGGCTTGCTTCTTGCTGCCAAAGTCTTTCCCGAATACTGAAATGCGATTCATTGTGTCTTGCAGAACAACCGCTGACACCACAGGGTCCGCTTGAACATGAAAAGGAAGAGCAAAAAGACCGCTCACGAGAAATATAGCCACCTTATGCTTGCTTGATTCATACATAGTCATGAAATGCTCCAAAGTTTGCCGCCTGCCGAACAATAGCAATCCTTAGACTCAGTACTTTATCCAAGTTCCCACTACGACAAACATCCCACAAAACTTAACACAATATAAACCGATTACTCAGGACAGTTACCGTTAAGAATTGATCATCTGGCAAGCCTGGCCCTGACTCCACATTAGGTTCAGCCAGAGCCGGAAAATCCGACTCCAGTTGTTGCTGTTCGCGCCGAGAAGCCGCATTTTCTAGATTGCCCAACGGCATGGACCACTCCAATGCGGGATGGGGCGGACTTGGTTGTAGAACATCCTCCACGCTTCGATCTTCTTCCTTGGCGTATGCCAACAACAAGAAACTGTTGTCGTTCAGGGGTTCCTGTAGAAGTCACCCATTGAAGGATTCCACACTTGCATTCTTGATGGGCTTACCCAGTCGTAAGAAGTCGGTTTTTATTTTACTCTCATACGCCAATCAGTCCATGACTTTGCCGGCGAACTCGGAACAGTTGTCGGCCTCGAAGACCTCCGAGCCACCCGGAAAATATGCCATGATGCCAAGGCATTTGCGGGTAAACAGCTCAAGGATCGTCAGCAGACGCAGAAACCGGCCTTAGAACGGCGCAAATGAACGAAATCACACCCCAAAGGTGGTTGGGAAGATTGGCCTGCTGAAGCGGCTGAAAGTGCTTGGCTGTCTTATTGCGTTTGGGGCGAAGCGAAAATCCTTGTGTAGTGGTCAACTAATCCCGGACAGTATTTTAAGGTTTTCCTCAGCCGCAACGGGCGAAATGCCGTCGTTGAATGTGTGGGGTCGTTGCCGGTTGTAGTAGTCCATCAGATAGCCACCCACATCTTTTTTGGCCTCAGGCAGATTCCGATATCCCAGGGCCGGTATCCATTCGGATTTCAGACTCCGGAACAGTCTCTCCATCGGTGCGTTGTCCCAGCAGTTACCGCGTCGGCTCATGCTTTGTGTCATTCGATAGCGCCAGAGCCGCTGACGGAACTTTCGACTGGCATACTGGCTTCCCTGATCCGAGTGGAACATGACTTTTTCTGGTTGACCACGCTGTTCCCAGGCGTGGTCTAGAGCTTTGACCACCAAATCCGCATCGGGGCTGGATGACATCGCCCAACCAACGACGCGTCGGGCATACAAATCTAGAACGACAGCCAGATAGCTCCACCGCTGGCCGCTCCATACGTAGGTGATGTCACCACACCACGCCTGATTCGGCCGGTCTACCGTAAACTCACGAGCCAGATGGTTCGGGATATCCGGTCGCTCAACGGTCGCCTGTTTGTAGGCGTGAGGACCCGGCTGCTTACAGATCAGCCCCAGTTCACTCATCAATCGTCGAACCTTGAAACGCCCGATGACAACGCCGTCGTCATTGAGCATGCCCTTGATCGTTCTACTGCCGGCAGAGCTTCGGCTCTAGGTAAAGAGACGGTTTACCTGAGCCTTCAGGGCCTGACGCTCAACATCCACGTGCTTCCGCCGTTGGCGGTACTCGTAATAGCTGGAACGGCTGATATCAAACGCATTGCAGACCATTTCAACAGGCATTTGCTCACTCAACTGGTCTATCAGGGCGTACGATTCATGTCGTCCGACATCAAGAGAGCGGTAGCCTTTTTTAGTATGTCTTTCTCCTGTTCAAGGCGCTTGCAGAGGGCTTCCAGCTCCTCAATACGGCGCTGCTCCGGGGTTAACGCCTTGCCCTTCGGGGTGACACCGTCACGCTCCTCGGTCAGTTGGTTAACCCAGCGCCGGATAGCGCTTTCACCAATTCCCAGGGACACGCTCGCCTGGGGAATCGTGTAACCTTGATCCAGCACCAGGCTGGCTGCTTCCTGTTTGAACTCAGGAGAAAAAGAACGTCACTTTCTGGTCATCAGACACCTCGTTTATGGTGGCGATATTACCACCTACATTGGTGTCCGGAATCATTGAACCACTACAGGTCGCCTAATGGCATAACCTCTGAACCACGACTCTATCGTGCCAGAATTCCCAGTTTAAATGGGGAGGACTTAACAGGTCTGAGCAACACCTCTACCTAGTTGTCCATAATTGAATGAATGGTCTTGACCTGCGGCCAAGCAAAATTCAAGCAGAGAGACGGTGATGCCAGGAACAGAGGTTTAAAGCCTATCATTGCGGCGCATGGCTCCCATGACCAAACAGGGAACCGCGTGCTGGCAGCTAACTGTTACTGGTACACTATTTGCCCATTTGCATATCGAGCACTGTTACAGGGAGTTAGCTGGGTTTGGAGATATTTATCGTATACAAAGAGGACTACCCTTGGGACGTCCGCGTAGAAAAGCTTGCAAAGTCACTCAACGAAGCCGGCAACGCCGTCACGATAATCGCCAGAAACTTGGACCAGAAACCCACCAATGAATCTACCCCAGGTTTTCAGATTCGTCGCATTCCGCGGACCCAACGATTACCGAGAGTGATTCAAAAGCTGATAAATATGCCCCTTTGGTTTAATCCAATCTGGCTCTACACGATATCAAAGGCTATCAAGGGCGCGCCCAAGCCAGTAATTATAGTGCGGGACCTTCCCCTGGTTAGCGCTGCCACCTTAATTGCCCGCTTCGGACCGGCGAAGGTAGTGTTCGATATGGCGGAAGTCTACCCGGAAATGTACAGGTCTTCTGCAAAACATTCCGACCGATCCTGGCTGGACAGTATTGTCAAAAACCCCAATCTTGCGGCACGTTATGAAAAGGCGGTGTTGCCCAAAGTAGATCACACTATCGTGATGATCGCAGAATCCCGGGATCGGCTCCTCGCCATGGGTGTGCCAACAGAGAGAGTGTCAATAGTGAGTAACACCCCACCTATTGAAAAGTACAATAACTACCGGCACAAACACAATGGCGAAACTCTGAGAATCGTTTACGTTGGTTTCCTAACTGAACTCAGGGGTCTGGATTTACTCATCGAGGCTGTTGGCCATTACATCGAGAAAGGCAATGCTAAAAGTACAATTCAGGTGGACATTGTCGGGAAAGGTGCATGCAAGGAAAAATTGATCAACCTGGCCAGAAAGTTGGATATCGAGGAATCTGTGCGGGTGCATGGATGGCTCTCGCAAGAAGATGTGGACCAGCTTATGGCCAATGCTAACGTCGGTGCTCTGACCTATCGGGTATGTGGCCATTGGAACCACACTATCCCCAATAAAATCTTCGATTACATGCTAGCAGGGCTTCCAGTACTGACAACTGAAGTGTTGCCAATCCAACGCATCATAGAAGAAGCGAACTGTGGTGTTGTCTGTCGCGACCTGGATCCAGCGGACATTGCTGAGAAGCTCGACTATCTAAAAACCCCAGCCGTTCGTCAAGAGCTGGGCGAAAACGGCTACCGAGCTATTCGCGATAAATACAACTGGGAGAACGATAAAGCCCGCCTCAATGAAATCATCAATGCCCTTAATTAAGTAGCTTTTGCTTTCTCAAGTGCCGGTTAAACGTCTCAGGCCCGTTCGGGCCAGTGACTGAATAAAGAACCACGGTGGGTATCTAAACGCGTTTTTGAGAAAATATTGGTAGCTAGAATATCGGAACTTTTTTCTTTCATTTCTGTAGCGCAAATAGTAGTCCTGTTCATCAACAGGCTTGTCCGGCAAGGCCATATACCTCTCCCACGACAACAAGTTGCCAATTTCTTCTGCTGCCGATGGTGAAGCGATAGCCAATGTGAAATCGTCTCTAATCTCCACGGGCACGCACTCATAATCCGGCATCACGCCTTTTACGAGTTTGACCTTTGCAATCGTTGTTAGTTTCGTGGCTCGGGGCCACAAGTCGAACGCAAAATTACCTAGCGAATAGAAAATCAGGCCATCTTTATAGCGTTCAACTGGCTGCAGAACGTGAGGATGGTGTCCGAGTATAACGTCCACACCAGCGTCAATAAGCAGGTGTGCCAGTTCCACTTGATCAGGCCCCGGATAGTCCAAAAACTCCAGGCCCCAGTGCATTGAGCATATCAGAAAGCCAGAACACTGTTGTCGAAGCTCTTTAGCCTCCTCAACCAACTTTTCTGTGTGTGTTCGGAGACTGTATGGTACATCATCTGGATTATCATCCCACTCTTCAGGGCGAGTCGAGATTGAGTAAACGATACTCTCTTCGCCATTCTCATGCGCAATTGTTTCCAAGCGTGCTCTACCTCCCTCATCCAAGCCAATGACTGAAAATCCAGCGTCCAAGCTTTGCTTTACCATGTCATTGAAAGCTTCCCTGCCGTGTTGCATAGCATGGTTGTTTGCAACACCAAGAATATCGATACCTGCAGCTCTGATGTATTTTAGTGCCGAGGGACTACCTCGCATCTCGTACGATGGCAGCCAGTAGGGATTAAGACCAATATCTGACGTAACCGTTTCAAGATTACCAATGCACACATCCGAGTCATTCAGAGCATGTGCCACGCCACTCAGCACCTTTTCTTTTCGCTCTGTAAACGCTTTCCGCATACCGATTCCAGCACATACGGGATGATCTCCAAGCGATATATCACCAACTGCGGAGATTGTTAGTCTGCCTGCACTTAACTTACTCATTCAGGGGCCTTCATGTTTTGCACAAAATAATTCCGCTTCTCACTCCTGTCACGATTTGCAACTACAGATACCTCTACACCAATGCGAACACCTGCGAAACCGCTTATTTCTCGCTCCAGAAACTCCTTGAGATCGGTCGTGCCATTCTTAGGGGCGCTATCGATAAACACTTTAAGTTCGCTATAGGCATCCTGACGCAGGGAAAACAGAAAAAGGTCTTTAGTTTCTGTAAGATATTGGTCAAAAAGCTTTGAGAAAGCTGATGCATGGATTTTGTTACCCTCACTAAGATAAAAAAACCTATCGAGTGTTCTACCTTGCAACTGTTCAATAGATTCGACAGCTCCCAGAGCGCCACAACCTAAACCCTTTATCGCGAATAAGTCACCCAGCTGATACCTAATTAGACTCTGGCTCGTACGAGAAACATCGGATATCAAGCCGTTGTCTTCACCCTCCTCAACGATGAGCCAAGGATTCACCAAATGACGATGCCCTGTGGTGCACTCGAAAGCAATAACATCAAACTCGGTTGAACCATATTCTTCAGCTACCGGAGCCTTAAATGCTCTCGATATATAAGCCTTTTGAGCCGGGAGAATAGACTCTGCCGTGCACACCACACATCTCGGTGGATCGAATTCGATCTCCATACCATCAAGAATTTGCGCCGCTTCGAGTAACAAAGACGCATAACCGTACAGGTAATCCGGTTTCCAGCTTAGCAGGTCTGCCACTTCATCCTTAGCTTGAGCGCCTACCGGATGAAAAACCCGCCTGTTCATTACAAAGTTCTTGAGCCGGGATTTAATGCCGGCTTCTGGCCTGCCCCACAACCTTGCCTCTCGCTGACCAAGCTTTAGGCCGTAGTGCCGGAAGCAGTAATCACGAACAGCCAGCATTCGGGCCAGCTCCTTCCGGTCAAGCGTGATTTGAGTGGGCTCCCCGGTTGTACCTGCTGTATGACGGCCAAACCCGCGCTTCCCACGCTTTTCTTGCCCATGGGTGGTTTGACTGCGGAGTTGCCTCTTGGACAATGATGGAGACGACCTCAAATCTTCCAGTCCGCTGACTACTGAACCAGTCGAATTCAAAGGGCGGTTGTGAGCCAACAATCGGCCCAGGCTATCAGCCCTGGCTTCTTCGCTCAGGCTCCATAGGTGCTCTACGTCCTTCCGGTATCGACCGATTGGCAAACCCATTGCCAGGAAAAATAGTCGTGTCAGGAGAAACCGGGCGGAACGGATAATCATGGTGTACCAAGAACTCTTTCGTAGAATTTGAGGTAACTGCTCGCCATGGTCGCTGAAGAGTAATCTTTAACCATTGTTTCATACGCCCAATCCACTTGGCGCCGGGATCGCTCTTGGTCATTGATTGACAGTTCAACAGCTCTGGCAATAGTGGCCGGCTCTATGTCGCCGAGGAGCTCACCGCCCTTTCCGTCGCCAAGAACCTTCGGTATTTCGCCGACAGCGGAGGCAACTACAGGAACTTTTAAAGATATCGCCTCAAGAAGAGTAATTGGCAACCCCTCTGTCAGAGAAGGCATAACCAGCACCTGTGACTGTCTCAACAGCGTAGGTACGGTGCCGCAGTATCCAGGCATGAGCACATCGTCCTGAATACCCAGCTTTGCAACCAACGCCTCTAATCGATGGCGGAGTTTACCCTCACCAACAATAACCAGTCCTGATTTAGGATATTCTTTTCTGAATTCGGAAAAGGCTGAGACCAACCTGTCGAATCCTTTTTCTCTGGAAAGCCTTCCGACCCCGAGCATCACAGGTTCATGGTCGCCGAAAAACGATTTGAACGGCTCATCCAGTGAATCCAGGGATGATTTCTGGAGTTCTGAAATATCCAGACCATTCCGAATAGTAACGGCCTGGCCGCTTGAGAGCTTTCCTGGGAACTCCTTATTCATTGCCTCGCCCACAAGAACCACGCCTCTCATGCGGCGGATGGCGAAGCGGTCGAGAGATTCATAAAGCCACATTTTTGAAAACCGCTGGGCATGGACGTATCCATGTAGAGTGGCAATCATCGGAATGCGCCTGAGCTTTTCAGGGTACAGCCCCAGAAGTACATTAAACTTAAACCCATGTGAGTGAAGAAGATTAAAGTGATTTCCCTGCGCCCATTTCAGAATTTTCCAAGACTCTTTCAAGTTAAGGCCAGACTTCATTCGCCAAGGAAAGATAGGTAGTCCCTTCCTTCTTGCCTCTACCTCGATAGCTTTATTAACGATATCCGGCTCACCTGCACTCAGAATAATCGGCTTAAGGCCCTGCTCCATCTGTTCTTGAACCAGGCTCAACAGCATCTTCTCAGCACCATAGAGGCCACCACTATCAATCAGGTGAAGTACCTTCATCCCCATATGATGGATCATCCTTAAATGAAATCCTAAAGGAAAAACGCCCTAGTTAGCCATTCCAACAGCTCCACGTATTTAAACCCGAAAAATTCTCAGGTCTCAAATAATCTCAACTTCTCATTCGGCACTAAAAACTTATTATGTGAACCCTTAACTCCCCATACGGCATAATTTTCCAAACTACACACCAAAGCTTCGGCTGTTTTTTGACCGATCTCGGACATGACAATCGGCCTAAAAATATTCAACACGTCTATTGCAGAAGCAATAATGCTCTCGTCACAACCTTCAGCATCAATCTTAATGAACGTCAGGTTCCAGTTCTTGGGTATAAAAGAGCTCAAGGCAAATGCCATAATAGGAAGGTCGCCAGTTTCATCCATATACGACTGATAAAGGTTTTCTTTTGGTATCGTGAATTTAGCCTCCTTTACATTATCGGACACTGCACCATTTATCAGTGTTACATTCTTTAATCCTGAATAACTTACATTACTGGTAAGCATGTCGAAAGTCTCGGATATTGGTTCAAATGCCAATACTCTTCCTTCTCTGCCAACCAATCCGGATAGCTTTAGTGTATAGTGCCCAACATTCGCACCTATATCTATCACTCTATCGCCCTCTCTCACAACTCGTTCAATTATATTGAACTCGGCTTCCTGAGACCTGAAATCACCGCAAAGTATTTTTCCCTTATAATAAACTTTTTTTAAAGTTATTAAATATTTATTCGGCAACCGCTTAAGTAACCTTCTTAGATAGCTCATAGCATTCCATCCTTGAACTTAAGATATTACCCGCGCCATTATTCAGGGCGGGCGCCGTTAATAAAATGGAAATTCCTCAGTTTTTCTTATGCTTCTCAAACACACCTGTTCCCAACTTCTCCGGTCTCGCTGCAGCAAGCGTTGAATTCGAACTCTTCCCGGCTTTCTCATATTTTTGCTTAAGAGAAAGAAAGGGTTTTTCCAGAAAGTGATAAGAAATCGCCGCCAGCGCACAACTAATGAATACACCTGCTAAAATCTGTATGGATTCGGGCAGAAAATTGAGCTTGTTTCCCGCCTGAATACCCCACACGTGCCATAGATAAATGGGATAACTAATAAGCCCCAAATAGATAGCCGCGGGGTGATTAAGCCACCCCCAGAACCGCCCCTGGCTTAAGCGCATAAGTTGGAGCAGTAGTACTGCAAGCAGTAGCGCATCCACCGTAAATGCCGGACCATAGGTGTAGTCGCTTCCTACAGCTTGGCGGGACAGCGTCAGAAACACCAAAGTTATGATGGGCATCCAAGGTCGGCTACTTACCTTGTCAGCAAACTTCAGAAAATGTTTTTTCTCTAGCAGAAAAGCCATCGCGCAACCAATAGCGAGATTGTCAAAGCGAGTGTCAAAGGCGTTATAAGCGTAGGAAGTTCCGAAGTCCAGTATTGAGAAGCTGTAAGTTCTCCAGGCCATAACCATGACACTTACAATAACCAAAAAACCGATGGCAAAGTTTCGGCCCCGTTTTATCAAAAACATAAAAACCATGGGCCACAAAAGGTAGAACTGCTCCTCAATGGCCAGTGACCACAGGTGGGCCAGTGACGAACTGGAATGCCCTTCCAGCGCATTGTGGTAGTTCATCAGATAGAATAGGCCGGGCAATATGACATCCTTGATATCGTCATTGCCGCGAAACAGATCCCAGCTGATGGATGCAAAGAGAAAGGCGTAGTAAGCCGGGAAAATTCTGAGCGAGCGACGCATGTAAAAATCACGTAGCGATATGCGACCGGCTTTCTCGTACTCTTTGAGCAACAACCAGGTGATCAGAAAGCCGCTTAGCACAAAAAATCCGGCAACGCCGTGGCGGGCTGAAAAGAACGACCCAACACCGGAATGGGCCAGCACAACCGCCATAACCGCAATCATCCGGAAGCCATCGAGGCCCGGAAGCTTTCGCAACGCAAGAACGCTGTCCAGCTTAGGCAAGTCCACGAACTAACCCTTCCTTGGATTCCAGATGACCTTCTTCTCCCCCCTCAGGAAGGCAACACACGCCTTATAGGAGGCCACATTCAGCAGCATGAAGTAATATGGAATCGAATAGATTACAGACAATGACTGGCCGCCCGCCTCACGTTTATGACCGGTCCAGGCCAGAGCGAAGAAGACGACCAGGCCCAGAAACGCCACGGTGTATATGCCTTTGGCGGGGGCCAGCAGCAGTGTTGCCAGTGCCAGCGTAGCCAATGGTGTAAAGGCGGCATAACGAAGCAATTTATGGGAGATTAACTGCCATGCGAACACCGGGTCACGGAAGGGGTTCATCAAATGACGCATGTCTTTTAGCCCCCATAAGGCGCGCAGGCTTACCCTTACCCGCATACCGAATTCACTCTCGCTGTCGTTCAATGCTTCTTCTTTCAGCAAAGCCTGAGGCTCGTAGACCACGCGGTAGCCCTGCTCAACCACTTTCAGTGGCTGCACAAAATCCGGTAACTGGTCGGCGTGCAGGGGTTGGTATAGCTCTTTGCGCATGCCGTCGATACCGCCGTCTACACCGACCACTGAACCAATGAGGGTTTCCTGTTCGCGCAGCCAGTTCTCGTATTTCATGTAGGCACTGCAGCCATCCCCTATCAGGCTGCCGTCGTCGTTCACATAGACCATCTTGCCGGTAACATAGCCCACTTTCGGGTCTGCGAAGTTACTGCAGAGCTGGCTGACGGCCTGGGCATCCCATTGGGAGTTGGCATCGGAGAACAGAATGATTTCGCCTTTGGTTTCCGGCATCAGGGTGCTCAGGCCGGCGGTTTTGCCCTGCCTGGGTACCTGGCGGAACAGGCGTATGGGAAAGCGGGAGGAGCTTGCCACACGTTCTATGATGTCATCGGTGCCGTCATCGGATTCGTCCGAGACTACCAGGATTTCCAGCTTGTCGGATGGGTAGTCCAATTCCAGTTTGTTCAGCAGTGTGGCTTCGATATCCTTCGCTTCGTTGTAGGCGGCTATGAGTATTGAGACTTTGGGCTGGTGTTCGGTGTTTGTGTTCACGGGATTCGGGCGCAGCGTGGCTACAGCCCTTGCCATCAGTGGGTAACCGAAATAAATGTAAAAAAGCAGAATCAGGGACAGCCAGAAAAGTGCGACTAGCATGGTGATGAAAATTCCATTTTCTCTTTGCCTGCGGTTGCCGGCTGTTCCGTTTCCAGCAACTGCTCGTTTCTTAAGACATCGCCCATGGCGGTAAACCGGAAGTGGCCCAGCAACTGGTCCAGCCGCTGTTCGCAAACCTCCAGGTTGTTGTAGTGCCGGAAGCGAGAGAACCATTTCACGTCCAGCCTTGGCTGGCCCGGGTCCACTTCCCAAGGGTGGAGGTAGAACACGAATGGCTGGCCCTGGCGGTTGATGCTCCCCAGCCCCCAACGGCTGAACCAGTAAGGGAAAAGGCGGAAGTAGCCGCCGCCGGCGATTGGAAGTGTGTATCCGGGAAACTTCAGTGTGCTCAAGGGGAACTCGGCCAGCTCATAGCCCTTATCGGTAGTCAGACGGTGGGGCCAGCGCGGGCTGCCGGGCATGCCGTAACGGTCGTGGTGCACCGGGAATATCGATGAGTCCCACACAAACCCTTCCTCGGCCAGTACATCCAGAGCCCAGCGTGACTGGCTGGTGATGGAATAGCTCGCTGCGCGGTAACCGGTAATGGGCTCGCCGGTTATATCTTCGAGGATCTGTTTTGAGCGCCGGGTTTCTTCACGAAAGACCTCAGGGGTCTGGTTGTAAATCAATTGATGACTGTAACCGTGGCTGGCGACTTCGTGTCCCGCTTTCTGGATGTCGCGAACCAGTTGGGGCGATTTTTCTGCCACCCAGCCCAATGTAAAGAACGTTGCACGGGTGCTGTGCCTTTCCAACAACTCCAATAAGCGGTGGGTGTTGGCCTCAACCCGGTACTCCATGGAATGCCAATCCTCACGATTGACTGCTTCGGCAAGTGCTGCCACCTGAAAGTAGTCTTCCACATCAATCGTGAGAGCATTAACTTGCCCGGTGTTATCCGGATCGCTCGTCATTACTACGTCCCCTACTCAGAAAAATCGATAGTTAAGGGAAACCACTATCCAGCTCTCGTCATATTCCCTGGATGCAATGTCACTCGTCTTTTGCCGGTGTCCGATGGCGGATCGAATGTCCATCCTCGTACTCAACCGGTAATCAAGCCCGACGGATAGTGAGTAGAGGTCATCTTCTGACCCATCATCTTCAAAACGTTGGTGCTGGTAGGCCGCATCGGTAAACCAGGAAAGCAACTCGGTTACCGGCCGCGAATACCGCAAGTCAACCCCGCTTTGGTCCTCACGTTCGTCGGTCTGAATATAATCGCTGCGACTGGCGGAGAGGCCCGCGGTGAATGTGGAGCCATTGCTGAACCGGGTGTTGTAGCCCGCCCTTAAAGCTGTGACTTCCACGGCGGAGGTTTGGGTCAGATTAAAATTGAAGTCTTCGAACTGGAGGCCCAGAGTAGACGTCTGATCCGTTAGTCGGCGATTGGCATAGAAAGTGAGTTCGCTGCTGGGATTAATTTCCCGTACCAGATTGAAGGTTCCGGTAATACCGTCACTGGAGACCTCCTGGTTACCAAGACGGGTTTCCAGACGGTTTACACCGAGAGAACCACTTACCTGGGTTGTCACCCAGACCTTATCGAAGGTCACAACGGCAGATTCGCGATCCAGTTCCTCGTCGGTATCCAGCTCCGTGCGTTCGGCGCTCAAAGAAAGGCCGCCTTGTAATGTCTCGCTGAAGCTATGGTTATATGCGGCCGTTGCGGTAACCCGTTCGCTGTCAGGCTCTTCCGGCTCTTCAAATTCAGTGTTCTCGTAAGCGGCGGAGAACTGCAACTGGTCCACTTGGGTTAATTGCAAGGTGTAAACCGGGCCGGTACGAAACACGTTTTTGCGGGTCAGGTTGTCCTGGGTGTCGGCCTGGCGGTTATCCTGTGTTACCTGGCTAATAGTGTCGGAGGCTTGCCATGCCAGCCCTCGCGCCAGCTCGCATTGCCCCTGCAGTCTGCCGTTGGTATAGATCTCGGAGTCGAATGTGTCGTCGTGCCAGTAGCCATAACCCAGCCCCATATCTACTGCTGATGTGCATTGGCCCGGGTCACTCAGGTGCTGAAAGTTCAGATTTACCCGGGTTTCAAGATCACTTTGCTCATTCGTCGGTGCACGTCGGGCATTGTCGGAAAAACGATTATCAATACCACCAGACAGGCTGTTGGTGGCTGCAAAAGAAGGTCCGGCGGCAATCAAAAAGCCAGTGCCGATGGATACTATCCACCGGATCTTCCCTGATCCGAAAACTTCATCCATTGATAACAGCTCCTACAAATTTCTCAGGATCAAACGCCTGGGCGGCGTTTTCCGCGGCGGTGGCGGTTATTTTGCCGTGTGGCACTACCAGCATTGAGTAGTCACACAGTTCGCCAAGAATGCGGGCATCCGGTGACTCACTGATAGGTGCTGTGTCCAGCACGATGAAACGGTCCGGATAACGACGGCGGATGGCCTGCAGAAACTGCTTCATGCGGAAGGAGGTAAAGAATTCTGACGGTGTTTCCCGTTGGCTTCCTGCAGGGATCAGTCTCAAACGGGGGATCCCTGTTGGATAGATAATCCGCCCGATATCGTAATCCGGATCCTCGAGGAAATCCGTCAGCCCCGTTTCCGCCGCCAGCTCGAGCTGATAGTGCAGTGAGGGATCCCGCAGATTACAGTCAATGATCAGAGCGGTTTTGGACTGATCGAAGGCAAAGGCTGCGGCCAGATTCAGGGCCATGAAGGAAGTACCTGCACCCTCACAGGCACCGCTGACCACCATGGTGAAATTATTGCCGCCAGAGAGCTCCAGCAATTTGGTACGCAGATGACGGAACCGGTTCACCAGGTCACGATTTCTGGATTCCGGATAGATGATTCGGCGCTCATCCATGTCGTCTCGGGTGAGACGACGCGGCTCCTGCATCTTGACGATCTGTTTACTGATAACGTACTTATCGACAGCTCCGGCGCCAAGTTCCAGGGAACTGGGCACCAGCATGCGGGAGTCGTCCCACTGCTGGAAGTCACCAGCCTGCCCGCTCTCTACCTGCTCGTTGCCAAACCCATTATTCTGATTCTGCAAATCACGGTTTCGCTCCTGTCCGCTAATGTCCGCAGCGCCGGATGATTTATGGTGAGAGCGGCCGCCAGCTTTCTTGGCTTCCCTTTCCTGTTTTTGCTCTGTCATTAAATAACTCCCATCAGAGCAGCACCGACTACGCCACCATAGCCGGCGACAACCAGAACTGCGCATACTGCAACCGAAACTGTTAACCAGCGGTCTTTGCGTTTCTCGTAGGGCGTTCGCACCTTCGGGATCTCTGCCAGTACGGGCAGGCCAATACCCTCCTCAAGCTGTTTGCGGGCCCTTATGCGTGGGTCAACCTGCAATACACCGGCCGCCAGACCAAATGGAGCGAGGGCGCCGAGAATCAGGCCTGCTGAGGCAAACAACTGGAATTGTGGCCCGGTCGGGTCCAGAGGATACTGAGCGGTTTCATTGATTCGAAAATTCAGCCCCTGACCTTCAATGTCCAGGTGCATGGATACCCGGGCTTTTTCGCGGCGTTTCAGAAGGTCGTTATAGATCTGTTCGTTTACTTCCATGTCACGTGTCAGCTCTGAATACTGTGCCTTGTTTTCCTGGATGCGCTCCATGCGCTTTTCCTGCTGAGCGATAAGGCTTTCGAGTGAATCAATACGCGATTCCTGGGTGCGAACACTCGCACGGGTTTTTGCCACTTCTGCACTGATATCCTGGTACAGGGGGTTGACCAGCTGATCGCCTTCACTGACCGACTGGTTCAGCTCACCGGTCTGGGATGCCCTGTTCCGTTGGTTCCGCAGTTCGGCGATCTGTTCTTTCAGTGCGACAATGTCCGGATAGGTGTCGTGGTATCTTAGGCGCAAGTCGTCAAGCTGGGCTTCCTTCTCGCGGATTCTTTGCGTAAAAGAATCCGCACTGCGGCCCTGGCTGAGCATCGGTTGCACATTCTGCAACTCAGATTCGAGCGATTCGGCCCTTGCAATCAGCTCAGTGCGCTCCATCTCCGCCAGTTCCAGTTGACGGCGCAGATTGGCCATACGGGAGTTCGCTTCACCTTCAGTGCCGTCCACATTCTCTGAGAGAAAGTCTTTAAGCTTTTGCTCGACCTCCGCCAGGATGGATTCGTAGTTCTTTACCTGCTTGTCGATGAAGTTGTAGGCGCTGCGGCTTTCCTTGCGCTTTTTGGCCGAATTTTCTGCGATAAACAGCTGTCCCAGCCGCTGCGCAATTCGAAAGGCCTGCATGGGGGACTCGGAGGTGTAACCAATGCTGAAATAGCTATCTCCCCTCGGGCGAACATTCATTCCAGAGCGGAGCATGCCGATTCTCCGCTCCAGGGCTTCGCCATCAAGCTGGCCTGCATTCTCGCCGAATATCTCCCTGTCTTGGGCAATCTGCATCATCAGGTCCCTAGACCACAGCATTTCCTTGGCAGCCGATGTGCGCTCACTGATCTCAGTGGTGACGGCACTGCCTTCCATCAGCGGCCGGATAATATTCTGGTCATCCACGAATATCACAACCTGAGATTGGTATTTATACGGGAATACAAACCCTGCCCCCAGTACGGCGAAACTGACGACCGCAAACAGGAAGAAGGCCAGCCACTTACGCGACCGGACCTCTCTGATCATTTCTGAAGGGAGCTGACTTAATGGAAGTGCCATCTTTCTTACCTATTGACCGGTTCCGCGGTTCGCTTCAAACAACGGTTACGCCTTATCTCAGAAATTCCGTTCCGGTACTGCCAGGATATCCCCGGGCCGCATGCGGTAATTGGTGGAAACATCACCCGAGTTCAGGATATCGTCCAGCCGCACAGGAATCGCCACCATCCTGTCGTCCAGGGCGCGGTAGAGCATTGCACTGTTCAGGTTTGCAAAAGGATTGGCGCCACCGGCGCTAAGCATCATGTCCAGGACGGTCATACCCGGCCTGTGTGGCACCGAAATAGGTTGATTAACCGCGCCGGTTACCCGTACCCGGTCGCTGAATTCATGGCTACCCATCGATGTAACCACAACGGTAACCTGAGGCTCGCGAATATAGCTTGCCAGGCCCTGCTCGATCTCGTTGGCGAGCTGTTCCGGTGTTTTACCGGTAGCCATCACATCACCAATGAGTGGCATGGAAACCCGGCCATCGGGCCTGACGGGAACCCCGATACTCAGATCCTGATTGCGCCAGACGGAAATCTGGATTGAATCTGTCGGGCCGAGCACATATTCGTCAACACTCGTTGAAGTCTGCAAACTGAGTGCTTCGTTAATGGCTTCCTGCGACGATGACTGGGGCGCCGCACAACCCGCGACAAACGCTATCGCGACCAGGGACATCAGCAAACCCTGCAGTGAATACTTCGATGACATTGTTATTCCTCTCTGGTTCCGTGTCTGTTTCCATGTCTCGGGGAGAGCTGGTCCCGAAACTACCTTGATCCTTTTTTGAACAATACCACTTCTACTGTCTGAATTATAATCAATAAATCCAGCAACAGGCTTTGATTCTTGATGTAGTAGAGGTCGTAACGAAGCTTCTCCCGTGTATCTTCCTCGTTATCTGCATAAGCAAAGCAAAGCTGTGCCCAACCAGTCAAACCAGGCTTCACGCGATGGCGTTCACTATAAAACGGAATGGCCTCTGACAACTGCTCTACGAAAACCGGTCGTTCAGGGCGCGGACCCACAAAGGCCATGGTGCCGTTCAATACGTTAAAAATTTGTGGCAATTCGTCTATCCGCACCTTGCGGATAAACTCCCCCACTTTCGTAACCCTGGTATCATTCTGGCTGGCCCATACGGCACCGTCCTTTTCCGCATCGGTTCTCATTGAGCGAAACTTGTGAACTCTAAAAACACTTCCGTTGAGCCCTACCCTCTCCTGGCTATAAAAAACCGGGGCTTTGAGGCCGTCTTCAATTTTGATAGCAATAGCCGTGAAAATCATCAGAGGTAGCCCGACCAATAACAGGGCGCTGGCCGCCAGAACGTCCAGGGAGCGCTTGCCAACCCCGAACACGGAAGAAACGGTGAATCCGTCGGAAAATACCAGCCAGCCACGAGTAACCATTTCCAGAGCGACTTTTCTGGACTCCCGCTCGTAAAAGGTGGCGCCATCGACAATTTTCACGCCTTCCATTTTGCATTCCAGCAGATCTTCCATCGGCAGGCCTTTTCGGCGGTCGTCTACCGCAACTACGATTTCGTGCACCGGATGCTTGATTATGTACTGCTGCAGCGTGGTTGGAATGTTCAACAAATAGTCTTCACCGATCTCGACCGGTTCTTCTCGCAGCGGGACAAACCCCGTAAGGATAAACCCCTTGCGGTTGAAGGGGGTTTCAAGATCTTCATGTATCTGCCTGGCGCGAAAACCTGCGCCAAGCACCAGTACTTTCCGTTTGAACGCCTCCTTCCCCACACTAGCGAAAAAGAGCGAACGAGCGATGCCCAACAGGAAAAACCCAAAAACAGACGCGGTTGTAAGCACGCTGCTAGTGCCCATGTACCACAGCCAGTCTGACGCAAGCAGGTAGGCAAAACCGCAAAACGGAATGTTCACAATCAACGCCATAATGGTGCGAAGCATCATTCCAGACATGCCTTCCTGCAGCCGTGACTGATGTACACCGAGTGCAACCATCACCAAGAGGTTAAGGGCGGAAAATACGATGGCTGAGGGCAGGACGTAGTACAGGCTTTCGAGGAAAAACGAAAGATCCCCGAAGTAGCGAAAAAACACGGCCAACGCGAAGGCGGACGCCAGCACCAGAAAATCGATCAAGCCAAGGATGATATAGGGCAGATGGATGTAATGTCTAAACAATCTGACGTGGGCCACGCCAACTCCTTGTGTTACTGAGACGATGCCTGCTCGCGCGTCCGATGCGACAGGAACTGCAATCAAAAATGATTGTACGTCAAATGGGACGGAGTTCAATCAATCCGAAAAGCTCAGGCGGATTAAACAATGTAAATTCTGCAGCACTTTAAGCATCGAACGCTTCAGATGTATTCACGATTCAAGCATATCGAAATGGTTGTTACTTGTACGCAACATCAGCCGGATCTAATCGTCGATATTTTTTACACCGTTACTTGACCTGCGATCAAAAAAGACTCCTTTTACACTGTTTTTCTGACTATTTTTCGTTTTTGGCGTGATACTGGCTTAATCCCAACTCACGCTTGAATCTACCGATTCAATTGGGAATTTTAAAAGGACGGAATATTATGAAGTTATTCTCGAAGACATTGATTGGTCTGGCATTGTCGGGAATGGTTGGCACAGCAAGCGCCGGTGTTATCAAGTTTGAAGCTGCTTATGGTGCAGATGATGCCAATGCGGCAGCCGCAGCCTTTAGCGATTCTACTTACAACGGCATCACTGAAACTTTTGATGACCCGATTAACAGTTACACGATTACCAACGAAACCTACGAGGCTTCCGGTGCAACCGGTGATCAAGCCACATGGGTCGTCGGTGGATCAGCATTCGAGACCAGTGTTGGTACCTTCACCATGACAGCGCCGAATACAGCCAGCAACGGTAACATTCGCAATGATCTGCTCATGATCGAAGACGATACTACTGGCGAATTCGGCCGCAACATGGCCTATGATTCCCAGTGGCTTGATAGCAACGACGCTGACCAGGTGACCTGGGACATAATTGACAGTAACTACAATGCGCTTGGGTTCTTTCTCTCCGATGCGAACGATCAAGGAGCCACGCTGGAGTTTCTGTTTAGCAATGGAGACTCTTCGACGCTAACATTTAAAGGTCCTGCCACCGGCGACGGCAGACAGCCGAACGGCAACATCGCCTACATTACTTTGTTTTCTGATGTAGCCTTTACTGGTGTCAACTTGCTGTTCGATAACGGCGAAGGCAATGCCGATGGCTGGGGAATCGATAATGTAAGCCTCGCCAGGGTCCCGGAACCAGGCACACTTGCCTTACTAGGCCTGGGTTTACTGGGCTTGGCTATTGGGCGTAGCAGGAAAGCCTGAGTCTAATTATTTAGCAGACTCTAGTTTTTTAAGGAAACCCCGGGGAATGATGCTCCCTGGGGTTTTTTTATAATATTGCGTATCGGGTCTATATGACAAACAAGCTCATAAATTCCTGTACTGGCGTAGCTTCAAGCAATTTCTGATCCTTACAGATCTCGAATATCTGATCGCAACGCTGACCCGGAAACCGGGTGTCCAGATTATTGCGGAACTTATCCTCAAGGAGCGGAATGCCCTCCTCCCTGCGGCGACGATGCCCGATCGGATATTCAACCGCCACGTTGTCTGTGCTGCTGCCATCGTTAAAGAACACCTGAATAGCGTTGGCGATGGATCGCTTGTCTTCTTCGAGATATTCCCGGCTGTACCTTTCATCTTCCACCACTTCCATTTTTTCGCGGATTCGGTCGATGATCGGGTTAGCTTGGTGAAAGCTGTCTTCATAGTGCTCGGCCGTCAAAGTGCCGAAGATCAGTGGCACTGCCGCCATGTATTGCAGGCAGTGATCCCTGTCTGCTGCGTTGGCAAGTCTGCCTTGCTTTGAGATGATACGGATAGCCGATTCGTGGGTAGTAATGACAATCCGATCGATCTCGTCCAGTCGGTCTTTGACGTGCGGGTGCAGGGTGACCGCCGCTTCTGCTGCTGTCTGGGCATGAAACTCCGCCGGGAACGAGATCTTGAAGAGGACGTTCTCCATTACGTAGGAGCCAAACTCCTGGGGCATAGAGAACTGGCGTTTATCCTCAGGCTTCAGCTTCTGGTCTTTGTTGGTTTTGCTGAACAGAACGTCATAGAACCCCCACTGTGGAGCAGTCAGCGCGCTTGGAATGCCCATTTCTCCGCGCATAGCGATGTCTGCCAGCCGAACTGCACGGGATGTCGCATCGCCTGCTGCCCAGGATTTGCGCGACCCTGCATTGGGTGCATGGCGATAGGTACGCAAGGATTGGCCGTCTACCCAGGCGTGTGAAAGCGCCGATAGCAACTGTTCCCTGTTCGCGCCCATCATTTTTGCGGTGACGGCTGTGGATGCCACCTTGACCAATACAACGTGGTCCAGGCCCACCCGGTTGAAGGAATTTTCCAGGGCCAGCACACCTTGAATTTCGTGGGCCATTATCATGGCTTCCAACACATCCATCATGGTGAGCGGGGCTTTGCCCTCTGCAACCCGCTTCTGGGAGAGGTGATCGGCTACCGCCAGAATGCCACCCAGATTGTCCGACGGATGCCCCCACTCCGCTGCCAGCCAGGTATCGTTGTAGTCCAGCCAGCGAATGGTGCAGCCGATATCCCAGGCGGCTTTTACCGGGTCCAGCCTGAAAGACGTTCCCGGAACCCGGGCACCGTAGGGCACCATCGTGCCCTCTACAATCGGGCCCAGATGTTTGGTGCATTCCGGGAATCGCAACGCCAGCAAGCCACAGCCCAGCGTGTCCATCAGGCAGTTTCGGGCGGTGTTCCAGGCTTCCTGACTTTTTATTCGGTAGTTCAGGGTGTAGTCGGCAATGGTCTGTATCAGGTCATCGTAGTCCGGGCGTTCATTGAGATCGAATGTTGCTGACATGGTAAGAGCTCCAGAGTATCTCAGTTCGTGATGCGACCAACCTGGCTTATGGTTTCCTGAAGGCCGCCCTTATTCCACGTTGCCAGAAAAGATCAACTCATTATTTTATTAATGACTTATATATTCAATATCGATCTTAAAAACAAAAAGTTAAACATTGTTCGTAACGCATCCAGAAAATCAGGTTAATTTGATTTAATAAATACTCTTACGACGATTTCCTCCAATTTCAATACAACTATCTGTTTACCATTAGGTTAGTAGACTCAAACCACTGTCAAACCCGTAATGCTACAATATATTTATTCGAGCCTAGTCTCGCCTATAATCTCGTGCCAACAAAGAACAACCGGAATTACACTTTAAAGACAGATTTACGAAATCTTCGATAAACCTTGGAAACGCCAGTGACTAGTTCCTCTATCGAGTCTGCAATTACCGAATGGGCCGCTATCCTGGGAAAATCCGGAGTCACCTCGGCGAGCGCCGAGAATCTTGGTGCCTCTACAATTGGAACCAGGCGCTCAATTCCGGCTGTTCTGCGCCCGGAAACACAGGAGCAGGTCGCAGACATTCTACAAATTGCGCAACGCTGGAAGGTCTCGGTCTACCCGGTGAGCACGGGTAACAACTGGGGTTACGGCAGTGCCAACCCGGTGGAAGACGATTGCGTAATCCTTGACCTCAGCCGCCTTGATCGAATTTCCGATTTTGACCCGGAAATGGGCGTTGTTACTGTTGAGCCCGGGGTAACTCAGGGCGCCCTGCGAGAATTCCTCGATCGCAATGATGGCGATTACCTTGTTCCTGTGACAGGCGCGGGACCCACTTGCAGCATTCTTGGTAATGCACTTGAGCGTGGTTACGGCATCACGCCGATTACCGACCATTTCGCGGCAGTAACCAAAATAGAAGCGGTGCTGCCCGACGGCACGCTTTACAGGACCCCATTGAGCGAACTTGGCGGTGCGGAAATAGACGGACTTTTCAAATGGGGGCTTGGCCCTTATCTCGATGGGCTTTTCAGCCAGGGGAATTTCGGCGTGGTTGTGAAAATGACCATCGCCCTTGCACCGGCTCCCGAAACTGTCACTGCGTTTTTCTTTTCCACAAAAGACGACGCCAAACTGGAACTGCTCGTACCGACAGTCAGGGCAGTGCTGCGCGCACTTGGTGGCTCTGTTGTTGCGATCAACCTGCTCAACAGCCAGCGTATGCTCTCGATGATGGCACCCTTCCCCGAAGACAAGGCGATCGACGGGGTCTTGCCTGCCGACGAAATTGAAGCTCTCGCTGATCGCTATGGCGTTCCAGCCTGGAGCGGTGTTGGCGCGATTTACGCGTCCAGAGAGATGGTTGGGGCGGCCAGGCGCACCTTGAGGCGGATTCTTGGGCCCGTGACTGACCGCCTGGTCTTCATAAACCGGCGAAGGGTCAAGGCTGCACGAACTATCGCCCGCGTGCTGCCCGGCAGGCTGGCAACGCGGGTTAAGGGCATGGCGGATACGCTCTCCGGGGCGCTCGAAATCATGCATGGGACTCCCAACGAGGTTGCGCTGGCGCTGGCCTATTGGCGCTCGGGCACCCTGCCAGAGCCCGGACGGCCAAAGAATCCCGCGCGGGACGGCTGCGGTCTCATTTGGTTCGCGCCGCTGGTCCCGATAAGGGGAAACGATGTTCGGCGTTATACCGAAATGATCGAACGAATTTGCCCACAATACGGTGTCAATCCACTTATTACCTTGACGACGGTAAACGACCGCTGCTTCGACTCTACCGTGCCTCTGCTCTTTGATCGCAGGGACCCGGATGCGACAGCTCGGGCAAGGAACTGTTACCGCGCCTTGCTGAACGCAGGGCAAAAGGAAGGCTTCCTGCCCTACCGCCTGAACGTCGACGCCATGGATACCCTGAATAACGATCGCTCGGCTTTCCCTGGCCTTGCCAGTCAATTGAAGGCTGCCGTCGATCCCAATTTCATCCTGGCGCCAGGACGATACGTGCACAGGATAAAAGGTTCCGAGGTCTGATCTGCTGTTACCTCGATATACCCGTAGTACGCCCTCAGTGGATGTTGAGACGGCGGTTTTACTCCATGGATTATCGCCATAACAGCCTCCCTGAACGGGACAATATGAGGACCTAATTATGCAAAACGGCTCCGCTTTTCAACACGGGAGAGGAAATACCAAAAACCGGAACGCTCACGAAGACGACATCGGTAACATTTTTCACTCAGTCTTCGATGTAGAGCTGGCAACCTCGCCAGAAGCGATCAATGAGGTCTTCGAAGTTCGCTATCAGGTTTACTGCATCGACCGGCCTTTCGAGGACCCGAATTGCTTTGTCGATAACCGGGAGCACGATTCGTACGATCCGAGGTCCGCTCACGCTTTGATTCGGCACCGGGCGACGGGACACAGCGTGGCCACCGTTCGTCTTGTCATGGCGGGCGACCACCCCGAAGAAGGCGATTTCCCGATGGAGGCCCCCTGCACGCACCGAATGAGCCGACGAGCACAAGAAGCGATTGCACTCGCCCGCCGTGATCAGATCGCAGAAATATCACGGATGGCAGTCAGCCGGGAGTTTCGGAAGCGCCTCAATGAGGACAAATCTGTCACGGGTGTCAGCGAGCAGGCCAGTTACAGCGATTCAGAAAATGGCAAACGGGCAGTTCCCTATATCAGCCTGGGGCTTTTCGCTGCCATTCTCGAAATGTCAGTTAAACATGGCATAACCCACTGGATGGCGGTTATGGAGCCAGCCCAGTTGCGCCTGTTAAAACGATTTGGAGTGGAATTTGACCATGTGGGACCGGTGCTTGAGTATCACGGGCTACGCCGCCCTGCCTTCACCGAAGCAGCGTCACTGATTGACCGTATCAAGAAGCGTCGTCCCGATGTCTGGTCGTTGATTACGGATGAGGGACGATTCTTGCCGGCTAAACCGGATAACAACTAAAAGAAGCCCCCGCTGCGAGGCGGGGGCTTCTTTTTTCAGCAGTGGCATCTGAACATTATAACCGTTCAGACATTATGCACTTGCTGCTTTTCTCCTGCGTGACAGACCCAAGCCGGCAAGGCCAAGGCCCAGCAATGCAAGCGTGCCAGGCTCAGGTACCTTTGACGCGGTGATCCGGAAACTGGTGTCGAAGTTGTTTTCGGTATCCTCAAGAGTCAGAAGACCGACACATCCAGAGCTGGCTCCTGCTGCTGTACAGGCGTCATCATCCAGGACCGCAAGGCCGGCCAACTCCAGAAACACCGTATACTTGTAATCGGCGATGACGAACGACTGAGCGAACTCGAAGCCTCCTTCACCATTATCCACGGCACCTAGCTCGTCAAAATTATCAATGGTGAAGATGTCATCACACGCTGAGGTTGATGGGAAACTACAGTCTCCGGGCTCATCCCTGTTGAATGTTTCACTGAAGAAACTCATGAACGTCAGCGATGTTGGCTCCAACGCTGGCCCGGCGGGATCAACGGGAGTCAATATCAGCGTGGACGTCAGATCAAATCCTGTCAGCGACTGAAAATCGGCATTGATAATATTGTTGTCGTGGGTAAAGGTTCCACCATCTACGGTGTTCACATTGGTGAAAAGACCGCCTGCCGAAGATACATCCTCGATTGAAACCGAAGACCGATCCTCCGAAGCAGGATCAAGACTGCCGCCCCATGACAATTCATTATCAGATTCAACAATGGTGCCGTCGTTATCACCATCTGCTGCAGTGTAGCTCGTGTTAGAGAAGTTACTGTCGACGTCATAGCCCCACTCTTCAATCATCACCGCACTGGCAGATGCCGCGCCGAGAGTCAAAGGCAGGACAACCGTTGATAGAAGGGTTCTTTTAAGTGCTGTGTTCATAATTATCTCTCCTTGATTGTGAACGCTGGCAGCCGGAATTCAAGCCAGCGAGTCAGCGGTACTCCTGAATAAGCATGACCCATACCAGATAATAAAAATATTTATTTTTCAGGTAGTTAAAAATATTATTTTATTGATCCCGAGATCAAAGTGTAAGGATATTCGACGTTGAACCGGCGAAAATGAATCGCAATAGGCGTCATGTCTATTCAGCGACGCTTGAGTTCAATTTCATTAGAAGGAAAGTGTTTAAATGAAGCTTTTTATAGTCAGTTAAGAATTAAACAATTACTTCAACAAGGAACTGGCCGAATCGGGCGTAAACTTTACTGACATCACCAAACTGTCGATTCGGATCACACTGAATTCAGCCTCGTCCGCATCTGCAAAACGAAAGGAGCTGAACCCGGAGGTCTGGCGACCCTCAGGTACGGGCTTCGCAAGCTCCCAAAACTCAGCGCGCCCTCTTATCAGCTTTAACCAGAGGACTTTTGGAAGGGCCTGTTTACCGGCGCGCTATCAGACCTGCTTAAAAAGGCAGGAGGCATTCGGTCGAAGTCTGCTTAACGTTGATTATTTTACGATTCTTATGATCCTGACTCAGAAAGCTTATAGTGTGTCGAATTCTTTTACATGACGAACTAATAAACGTTCCTCCAAACACCTATCACTCTGAAGTAAAAGCGTTTAACACCTCTGGCACATTTAATGCTTTATACTCTACGGGCCATGAAGGTCATTGAGTATTAACGATTCAGGAGTACGTGTTTAATGAAGACTTCATTTCTGGCAATGGGGCTCGCTGTAGCGCTCGGAGCTTCCCAATCTGCGAATGCGGGACTGATCGATTTCACAGACGGCGGGTGGACAGCTAACAACCCAAGACTATTCGGAAGCCTTTCGGTCACTCTCGAGGCCTTTGATGGAAACGGATCAACCGGCTTCACGGAAACTACATTTGACGGTGACATCACGCATTGCGGTCCGATTGGACTCACATGCTCATCAGATGGCATCGGCATCGTCGACGATGAGGTTTCCTTTGGCGATGGCGAGAAAACAGATGTTCAACGCCTGAAAATTACGTTTTCTCGCGCAGTCGACATCGCTTCAATTTTTTTCCTCGACCTTTTTGGAAATGGAGCAAATAACTCAGACCCGGTGGCGGAAATTGCTCAGTTCCAAGTGAACGGTAACGGAGCTGGTGGTGGTTTTACCGGAACCGCACTGGACGGAACCGGGCTGTTTGAGGGAACAATTGCAAATGCCTCTCCCCTCTCGTCTTTGGATGCGTTCACTGGAGTAACCTCCATTGAATTTTTCGCCGACACGGCGAAGCTGCGCAGCCCGGACAACACAGACTTTGCACTGGCTGGCATCCGCACTGTGGACGTTCCTGAGCCCGGGACCCTTGCACTCTTTGGGCTGGGCCTGTTGGGGCTCGGAATTGCCCGAAGCCGCAAAGCTTCGTAATACCGCAACTAATCAAATTATTGCTAGCTGAATTGTAAAGGTCGGGGAACTCCTTTCTCCGACCTTCTTCACATCTGCAAATATGAACCGGAAGCCTAGCTTGATTCCGGCACCCTAACCCAACCTTCCATCAATACCCGCGCACTGCGGCTCATAATGGCTTTGGTTGCGGTCCACTGACCATTCACTTCCTTCGCTTCGGCGCCCACACGCAAAGTTCCGGAGGGGTGACCGAAGGTCACATGGGTACGGTCGCCACCGCCAGCAGCAAGGTTCACCAGGGTTCCGGGAACGGCGGATGCGGTAGCGATGGCCACCGCAGCCGTGCCCATCATGGCGTGGTGGAGCTTGCCCATGGACAGAGCGCGAACAAGGACATCCACATCCCCTGCCCCGATGTTCTTGCCACTTGAGGATACGTAATCAGACGGCTTCGCAACGAAGGCCACTTTCGGAGTGTGCTGGCGATTGGCGGCTTCTTCGATGTTCTGGATCAGCCCCATTTTAACCGCTCCGTGCGCACGGATGGTTTCAAACCTGGCCAGAGCTTTAGGGTCAGAGTTGATGTCGTCCTGCAGCTCCGTGCCTTTGTACCCGATGTCTTCGGCGTTCACGAAGATGGTTGGGATGCCGGCATTGATCATGGTGGCTTTGAGGGTGCCTACGCCCGGCACTTCAAGGTCGTCCACCAGGTTGCCGGTGGGGAACATGGAGCCTTCGCCATCGGCGGGGTCCATGAATTCCACTTGCACTTCGGCGGCTGGGAAGGTCACGCCATCGAGCTCGAAATCACCAGTTTCCTGCACTTCACCGTTGGTGATGGGCACGTGGGCGACGATGGTCTTTCTGATGTTGGCTTGCCAGATGCGCACGGTGCAGGTGCCGTTCTCCGGAATCCTGTCCTTGGCAACGAAACCGCTGTTGATGGCGAAGGCGCCTACAGCAGCGGTGAGGTTGCCGCAGTTGCCGCTCCAGTCAACAAAGGGCTTGTCGATGGAGACCTGGCCGAACAGGTAATCGACATCGTGATCCGGCTGGGTGGGCTCCGCCAGGATCACGGTTTTGCTGGTGCTGGAGGTAGCGCCGCCCATACCGTCGATTTGCTTCTGGTAGGGGTCGGGGCTGCCGATTACACGGAGCAGGAGTTTGTCTCGGGCTTCGCCCGGGGTCTGGCAGGGTTCGGGTAGGTCCTGAAGGCGGAAAAAGACGCCTTTGGATGTGCCGCCACGCATGTACGTGGCGGGGATTTTGATTTGGGGTTTGTTAGGCATGGGGTACCCTTTAGCTCTTTGTCGGATTACTCTTCGCTAATCCGACCTACGTTGTTTGGCGATAGCTATGGCGTAGGTCGGATTAGGCCAAAGGGCCGTAATCCGACATTTTTTCAGGCTACGCCGCCCCTTCGGACTGCAGGAAATCTTCCGCAAACCGCTGCAACACACCACCAGCGCTGTAGATGGACACTTCTTCAGCGGTATCCAGGCGGCAGACGACCGGAATGCGCTCGGTGCTGCCGTTCTTCCGGTGGATAACCAGCGTGAGCTCGGCGCGAGGTGCGGGGGTGCCTTCCACGTCGTAGGTTTCGGTGCCGTCGATGCCCAGGGTCTTGCGGGTGGTGCCTTCCTCGAACTGCAGGGGCATAACACCCATGCCGATCAGGTTGGTGCGGTGAATCCGCTCGAAGCCTTCGGCCACGATGGCTTCTACACCCGCCAGTGCTACGCCCTTGGCGGCCCAGTCACGGGAGGAGCCCTGCCCGTAGTCGGCACCGGCGATGATGATCAGCGGCTGCTTGCGATCCATGTAGGTTTCGATGGCTTCCCACATGCGGACAACCTTGCCTTCCGGCTCGATGCGGGCCAGGGAGCCCTGCCTCACGTTGTCGTTTTCATCCCGGACCATTTCGTTGAACAGCTTCGGGTTGGCAAACGTAGCACGCTGGGCGGTCAGGTGGTCGCCCCGGTGGGTGGCGTAGGAATTGAAGTCTTCCTCCGGCACACCCATTTTGTGCAGGTATTCACCGGCGGCACTGTTCATCATGATCGCGTTTGAGGGCGACAGATGGTCGGTGGTGATGTTGTCCGGCAACACCGCCAGCGGACGCATGCCCTTGAGGGTTTTCTCACCCACCATGCCGCCTTCCCAGTACGGCGGACGACGGATGTAGGTGCTCTGCGGGCGCCACTCGTACAGCGGGTTGGTGTTGGCCTGGGCATCCCGGGTGATGTCGAACATCGGGATGTAGGTGCTGCGGAACTGTTCCGGCTTCACGCTGGATTTCACGATGGCATCGATTTCCGCGTCGTCCGGCCAGATGTCCTTCAGGGTAACGGGATTGCCGTCCTGGTCGTAACCGAGGGCATCTTTTTCGATGTCGAAGCGGATGGTGCCAGCAATCGCATAGGCAACCACCAGCGGCGGCGACGCCAGGAACGCCTGTTTGGCGTAAGGGTGAATCCGGCCGTCGAAGTTCCGGTTACCGGAAAGTACCGCTGTTGAGAACAGGTCACGGTCCATAATTTCCTGGGCGATTTTCGGATCCAGGGCGCCGCTCATGCCGTTGCAGGTGGTGCAGGCGAAGGCCACCACGCCGAAGCCGAGCTGTTCCAGCTCGGGCAGCAGTTTGGCCTCTTCCAGGTACATTTTTACCGTTTTGGAACCCGGCGCCAAGGAGGTTTTCACCCAGGGCTTACGGGTCAGGCCCAGCTTGTTGGCGTTGCGGGCAATCAGGCCTGCAGCCACCATGTTGCGGGGGTTACTGGTGTTGGTACAGCTGGTGATGGCGGCGATGATGCACGCGCCATCCGGCATCTTGCCTTCTTCCTGCTCCCATTCACCGGCAATCCCGCGTTCTGCCAGCTCGGATGTGGGCAGGTGCGCATGGGGGTTGGACGGGCCAGCCAGGGTGCGGGCCACTTTGGACAGGTCAAACTTCAGCACACGCTCGTATTCGGCGTTTTTCATGCTGTCTGCCCAGAGGCCGGTTTCCTTTGCGAAGGTCTCAACCAGAGCAACCTGATCGTCTTCACGACCGGTCAGCTTCAGATAATCGATGGTCTGGCCGTCAATGTAGAACATCGCAGCGGTGGCGCCATACTCCGGAGTCATGTTGGAGATGGTGGCACGGTCCCCCACGCTGAGGCTGTCGGCACCTTCGCCATAGAATTCCAGGTAAGCGCCTACCACTCTTTCCTTGCGCAGGAATTCGGTGATAGCGAGGACCATATCAGTACTGGTGATGCCCGGCTGCAGCTTGCCAGTGAGCTCAACGCCCACGATGTCCGGCAGGCGCATCATGGAGGCGCGGCCCAGCATGACGCTCTCGGCTTCCAGGCCACCAACGCCGACAGAGATGACACCCAGGGCATCGACCATCGGGGTGTGGCTGTCGGTGCCAACACAGGTATCCGGGAAAGCTACGCGCTTTCCTTCCCCATCCGGCCGATTCTGAACCACCGGAGACATCTTCTCCAGGTTGATCTGATGCATGATGCCGTTGCCGGGAGGAATCACGTCCACGTTCTTGAACGCGGTCTTGGTCCAGTTGATGAAGTGGAAACGGTCGTCGTTACGGCGGTCTTCTATCTGACGGTTCTTCTCGAACGCGTCTTTCTCGAAACCGGCGTGCTCAACGGCGAGAGAGTGATCCACGATTAGCTGTGTGGGCACTACAGGGTTCACCTTGGCTGGGTCACCGCCCTTCTCGGCGATGGCGTCACGCAGGCCGGCCAGATCCACCAGGGCAGTCTGGCCGAGGATGTCGTGGCAGACCACACGGGCCGGGTACCAGGGGAAGTCCAGGTCGCGCTTGCGTTCGATCAGCTGCTTCAGGGAGTCCGTCAGCACCTCGGGATCGCAGCGGCGAACCAGTTGTTCCGCCAGGATTTTGGAGGTATACGGGAGTTTGTCATACGCGCCGGCCTGGATGTCTTCCACGGCCTGGCGGGTATCGAAGTAGTCCAGGTCGGTGCCTGGGAGGGGTTTGCGGTAGTCGGTGTTCATGGGCGATACCCTGATTCTGGTTTTGTCGGATTACGCCTGCGGCTAATCCGACCTACTTGTTTGGTGGCGTTAGCTTGTAGGTCGGATTAGCCGCAGGCGTAATCCGACACTCAGGCATCAATTCACGGCCGTTCGTCGATCGGCACCCACTTCGAATCCGCCGGGCCAGTGTAATCGGCGCTTGGGCGGATGATGCGGTTGTTCTCGCGCTGCTCTTTCACGTGGGCGGTCCAGCCGGAGACGCGGGACATCACGAAGATCGGGGTGAACAGTTCGGTCGGAATGCCCATGAAGTGATAGGCCGATGCGTGGAAGAAGTCTGCGTTGCAGAACAGCTTCTTCTCGCGCCACATGACGGCTTCACAGCGCTCGGATACCGGGTACAGCACGGTATCACCCACTTCTTCCGCCAGCTTCCTGGACCACTGCTTGATGATGGCGTTGCGCGGGTCGGATTCCTTGTAGATCGCGTGGCCGAAGCCCATGATCTTTTCCTTGCGCTCAAGCATGCCCAGAAGACCTTCTTCGGCCTCTTCCGGAGTCTGGAACTTCTGGATCAGCGCCATGGCCGCTTCGTTTGCACCACCGTGCAGGGGGCCTCGCAGGGTGCCAATGGCACCGGTAACGCAGCTGTGGATGTCAGACAAGGTGGAGGCACAGACACGGGCAGTGAAAGTGGAAGCATTAAATTCGTGCTCGGCATAGAGAATCAGGGAGACGTTCATCACCTTCTCGTGCAATTCGCTGGGCTTCTTGCCGCGCAGCAGTTCCAGGAAGTGGCCGCCGATAGAGTCCACGTCGCTCTCAGTTTCAAGCCGAACGCCTTCGTGGGCGAAGCGGTACCAGTAGGTGATGATAGACGGGAACACCGCCAGCATGCGGTCGATCTTGTCGTCCTGCTCGCTGAAGTCTTCTTCGGTTTCCAGATTGCCCAGCATGGAGCAGCCGGTGCGCATCACATCCATCGGGTGCGCGTCTTTAGGGATCTGCTCAAGCACGGTTTTCAGGGCAGCCGGCAGGCCCCGCAGGCTCTGGAGCTTTTTCTTGTAGGCGTCCAGTTCCTGGCGGTTTGGCAGTTTGCCGCGCAGAAGCAGATAGGCGATTTCCTCGAACTGGGCTTTTTCGGCCAGATCTGCGATGTCATAGCCACGGTATGTCAGGCCCGCACCGCTCTGGCCAACGGTACACAGGGCGGTTTCACCAGCTACCTGGCCACGAAGGCCTGCGCCGCTCAGTTTTTTTGCTTCAGCCATTGTTGTCTCCCACCTTTATCTTGTTTGGGGTGTCGGATTACGGCTTCGCCTGATCCGACCTACGTAATTGTTGCTGGATTTCGGGTTTGAATGTCGGATTACGCCTGAGGCTAATCCGACCTACATTCGCAATGTCGAAATCTTTGTAGGTTGGATTAGCTGGAGGCGTAATCCAACAAACTTCATTTAACCCTTGCTCTGCTGGAAAAGCTGGTCCAGCTTCTGCTCGAAATCGTGGTAGTTCAGGAAATCGTACAGCTCCATCCGGGTCTGCATCAGGTCAACCACGTCTTTCTGGTCGCCCTTCTCCAGGATGCTCTGGTAAACAGTCAGGGCGGCCTTGTTCATGGCGCGGAAGGCGCTGAGCGGGTAAAGAACCATGTCGGCGCCGGCTTCGGCCAGTTCCTTGCGGTTGTACAGCGGTGTGGCTCCGAATTCAGTGATATTGGCCAGAATGGGCACGTCCAGGGCTTCAGAGAAGGCCTTGTAGTGTTCAAGCTCAGTAACCGCTTCGGCGAAGATGCCGTCGGCGCCGGCTTCGATGCAGGCCTTGGCGCGCTCGATGGCGGCTTCGAGGCCTTCTTTCTGGAAGGCGTCGGTGCGAGCCATGATGAAGAAGTCTTCGTCTTCACGGGCATCCACGGCGGCCTTGATCCGGTCGACCATTTCTTCCTGGGACACGATTTCCTTGTTCGGGCGGTGGCCACAGCGCTTCTGGGCAACCTGATCTTCAATATGGACAGCGGCGGCTCCGGCACGTTCCATCTCGCGGATGGTGCGGCCGATGTTGAAAGCGCCGCCCCAGCCGGTGTCGATGTCCACCAGCAGCGGTACGTCGGTAGCTGCGGTAATACGCCGAACGTCCTCGACCACATCGTTCATGGAGGTCATACCCAGATCCGGCAGACCATAGGAGGCGTTTGCGACGCCGCCGCCGGACAGGTAAATGGCCTGGTGGCCGACTTTCTCGGCCATCATGGCGGCGTAGGCGTTGATGGTGCCGACAATCTGCAGGGGCTGGTTGTCTTTGAGCGCTTTGCGGAAGCGGGCGCCGGGGCTGAGTTTGTTGGACATGGTGTTGGCCTCTTCTGTTTTTGGATTCTTGTTGTCGGATTACGCCTCTGGCTAATCCGACCTACGTTAAATGGTTAGTTCGCCTTCCTGGATCTTTTTCTCGATGTTCTGTCTTGCTGCGTTGATATGGCGTTTCATCAGAAATTCGGCGAGTTCACCGTCGCGCTGGGCGATGGCCTCGACGATACGGCGGTGTTCGCCGAGAGCCCGCTGGGGGCGTCCGGTGGAGGTGCTGAGACGGTATCGGTACATCCGTACCATGTAATAAAGATCACCAAGCAGCATCTGGGCAAGTTTGGTGTTGCGGCTGCCGGTGGCGATTCTGTGGTGGAAGTCGTAATCCCCTTCGGCCTGGTAATAGGCCTGGCCCTGGGCTTCGTCGATCATGCGTTCGTGGGTGTCGAGGGTTGCCTGAAGATCGGCAATTTCCTGGTCGGTCATGCGCTCGGCGGCCTGTCGAGCGGCCAGCCCCTCCATCACTTCGCGTATGCGGTAGAGCTCCATCAGCTCGGAGGCGCTGACTGAAACCACCTTGACGCCGGCGTGGGGGCGGCGCACCAGAAGGCCACGGGATTCAAGACGGCCGAGTGCTTCACGCAGAGGGCCGCGAGTAAGATTGAACCGTGAGCACAGTTCCAGCTCGCCAATTTTTTCACCGGGCGCCAGCTCACCCTTCACGATTGCCGTTTGCAGACAATCAAAAGCCTCATCGGCGCGGGTGTAGGTGGTAGACAGTAACTCAGCCATAGGTTGTCAACAAAACCGGGTTGATTTTGAGCAAAGCTACGCCTGAGCGGTCATATTGTCAACAATATTGGTTAAATTGAGCCTTAGATTGTTTACAATAGATGAAATCAATCAATAGATCTGGCGTTCGGCAACCGTTGGCGGTGTGTATTGATATAACCAGGTCTCCGTCAGCGGCTCGGCGCCCAGCTTGAGGTACAGGCGGATATTGATAGGTTCAATGGAGTCATCCGGCACCAGGTCGAACATGGCCCGGTAGCCGTCGATTGCAGACAATGGTCTGGCGGAGGTAATCTCAACCTCTCCCCTGCTCACACTGATGACGGGCTCTACATCCGCATTCTTGCCAAGCATTTCAAGCGCGCCACCCGCGAAATCAACAGCAAAACGCCATGAAAAGTAGGTTCGTTTCTGGCCCACGACACCACCCAGACCCGTCCGGGTTGCCCGCACTGTGGCCAACTCATAGGGCTGTAACGGAGCTTGCTCGCCCCAGTGCAGGCGGTAGCTGAAGAGGTACTCCCGGCCTGGCAACAGAGGTTTTTCCGGGTGCCAGAAGGCGACGATGTTATCGAAGGTTTCATCCACGGTGGGGATTTCCACCAGATCAACACTGCCCCGCCCCCAGTCTCCGCGGGGCTCCACCCAGAGGCTGGGCCGGCGATCGTAAAACACGCCGTCATCCTGGTAGTGGTCGAAATTCCTGTCGCGCTGCAACAGGCCGAAGCCGACGGGGTTGATATCCTGGAAACTGTTGAACCGGAGATTCGCAGGATTCACCAACGGCCGCCACAACCACTCGCCGTTGCCGTTGCGTATGGCCAGGCCGTCGGAATCGTGTATTTCCGGCCGCCAGTCATAGCCCATGCGATCGTCATTTTCACCCACCTGGTACATGCTGGTCAGCGGCGCAATCCCTGCACGGGTGATTTCCGTTCTCGGGTAAAGCGCTACATCCACGTCCATGACCATATGGCGCCCGGGGTCGAGCACGAACGCGTAGGCGCCGGTGGTGCTGGGAGAATCCAGCAGCGCCCATACCCGAAGCAGTTGGCTGCCTGGTGCCGGCTTTTCCAGCCAGAATTCGGAAAACCGGGGAAACTCTTCTTCGCGATCCATGCCGGTATCAATCGCCAGCCCCCTGGCCGACAGACCATACTGCATCTCTGAGCCAACCGCCCGGAAATAGCTGGCGCCCAGGAAGGCGGCCAGATCCAGGGCAAAGTTGTTGTGGTAGTGAATCCGAAAACCGGCGTAGCCCAGGTCCTCTGGCAAATCGCCCAGAGGCTGATCGCCGTTGTACCGGAACAGATCCTGTCTATAGGCCAATTCGGTAGCTTCACCATCAACCACTTCATGAATTTTGACGGGCTGCTGGAAATAAAGTCCAAGGTGGAAGAGCTGAACCTGGAAAGCGGTATCGTCGTCACGCCACAGCGCCTGGTCGGCCAGAAAAGCAATAGCCTGGTAGTCATCCCAGGGGAGAGTTTTCAGGGATTGGGGTAACTCACCTTCATGGGATAGATACGTCTCGGCTGCCAGTGCCCGGGCGCGGCCCTTTAACCAGGCATAGCTGAATGCATGGGGCCGGCTGCCAGGTACCGGTTGAATGCCGGCACCGTGCACGAAGGGCACCAAAGGTAACGAGCCGGCACTCATCAGTGCCGCCAGCCCTTTGATCAGCGTTCGTCTGTCCATTGTTCTCGCCCCTCCCTTGCCGGGCTATAGAGTGCCATAGAGAAGATCACGTGGACTATGTACGAACGAAAAAAGACAGAGAGCCCAATCTGGAAAGCGCGGGCGTCAGATCGCCAAGGACATCGAGAATGAAACATCCGGCAGGGACGGTTTGTCCATTTCGGTGCCGGATACATCAAGAATCCGACCGACACTCATGCGTGCTTCAAAGCCCGGCCTATGGAGCTGTAGCGCGACCTCTCCGGTGCTCGCGTTGAAGCTCTCGTCGCGGGCTCCTGAGGAGGGAGCCCAGCCCTTCAGAACCGAGACAATGACATTGGAATGGGTCGTGTCCATAAACGGAATCGAGTAACCCGGACTGCGAGCGTCGAAACGAACCCAGCCTCCTTCTGCCACATAGAGTGACTGGCCATTAAACCCGTGCATCATCGAAGGACCGGCAATCTGCAGTTCTTCAGCCGACACAAGATCCTCGGGTGCAAACTGGTATCGGCCCTCCAATCCCATATCCCAGTGATAGACCGTCCGGTTAAGCGAGGCCGATAAAGCCAGCTTGTGGTATCGGTTGCTTTCATAACTACGGGTCGTTGTTGTAACCGATTCACGATGCTCCGTCCCGCTGAGTGCCGTAAGGTGCGTTCCCGCCAGGAACCCCCCCGGCAATTGCCGCTTTCCAGCGCATCGCAGTGCAAAACTGGACAGTTGGTAAGAAGTGTCCGACGCCCAGGCTGAACCTTTATAGGCGCGTTTGGTGACCGTAGAGTGACTGAACACACTGTCGACGTTGATCCCTTCCCATGACAACAAGGGTCGACTACCGGAGAGTTTCATTCCCTGATACTCGGTCTGGGAATCGGTTCGCAGACCGGCGTTATCCTCAACACCGACCTGCTCGGAGTTCTCGACCGAGAACTTCAGGCTGCTGCCCGCGACTGGAAGCGAATACCTCAGACGAAGTGTCTTTGACTCTGCCTCATCACGGCGGGCGACGGAATCCCGAAAATCCAAGGCAAGGTCATGGCTGGACCAGATAATGTTGCTACCGGCCAGATTCAGACGCCCCCTTGCCCGCTCGTTGTCGTGATTGGAGCTCCCCGAAAACTTCAGCCGTGGTTCCAGATAGCTGGCGACAGACTTGAGCAGCCTATCCGGACGCTGGTCGAGGGCTGCCAGAGGACTGGCCAACAAATCTGGCAAGGAACCTGCGCTGGCGGAAGCGCACCAAATAAGTGCAAAAAAGCAGAGAGGTCGCACAAGAGACGCCTGATCAGATGAATCTTCAGTAATGATGAACTTTAAGAGACTGTCGGTCCTCAGACCATAGCTCTTTGCTAAAACTTACAATTTTCCACACTCCCCTGCATTTGTCGTTACAACTTGGGTAAACTCGGCACACTTTGTGATAGAACAATTATTGATTGGCTTACGCAGATGCGTTGAGCAGCCCACAGGCCGTGAAACCGACCATCAAAGGACGAACGATATGATCAAAAAATGCCTGTTTCCCGTCGCCGGCTACGGCACCCGTTTTCTTCCGGCCACCAAGGCGATGCCCAAGGAAATCCTGCCGGTGGTGAACAAACCTCTGGTTCAATATGGCGTTGAGGAAGCCGCGGAAGCCGGTATTCATGAATTTGGCTTCGTAACTGGTCGGGGCAAGCGGGCTATTGAAGATCATTTCGACATCAGCTACGAGCTCGAACAACAGATCGCCGGCTCTGGCAAGGAAGAGCTGCTCACCTCCATCCGAGACCTCATTGATCACAACAGTTTTGCCTTTACCCGGCAGAATGAGATGAAGGGCCTGGGCCACGCCATTCTGACCGGTCGGAATCTGGTGGGTGACAACCCGTTCGCGGTAGTGCTGGCGGATGACTTCTGCATTGGCCCCGAAGGTGAAGACGGCGTAATGGCGCAGATGGTTAAACTTTATAATCAGTTCCGCTGCTCAATTGTTGCGATTGAAGAAGTACCGGCTGACGAAACTCACAAGTATGGAGTGATTGCCGGTGAATCCATGAAAGATGGCCTCTATCGAATCACCGACATGGTGGAAAAACCAGCCCCGGAAGATGCCCCGAGCAACCTCGCTATCATTGGGCGATACATTCTTACGCCGGACATTTTCGAGATTATTGAGAAGACCCCGGCGGGCAAGAATGGTGAAGTCCAGATTACCGATGCCCTTCTCGAACAGGCGAAAAACGGTTGCGTGCTGGCCTATCAGTTTAAAGGGCGCAGGTTCGATTGCGGCAGCATTGATGGCTTTGTGGAAGCGACCAACTACGTCTACGAAAATATTTACAAGAAAGGCAAATAAGAAACCCGGGGCAAGATCAGCTGCCCAGGATTTGCAGAATCATTCGCCGGTTTTCCATACTTGTCCTGCGGAACCGGCGAAGAAGCTCCGCTTCTTCCGTAGTAAGCTGGACCTTCTCGAGGACTTGTTCCAGCTCATCCAGCGACTCCAGAAGTTCGTCGCTCTTATCCAGGGCAATACCGGGCAGCTCAAGTTGCCCATGGTCCTCAGGCTTTTCTGGCTCCCAGTGCTGAATGGGTTGCGCATGTTGCATGGCCATTTACCTCGTCATCCAAATCGGGATGCTTGTCCCGATAATGCCCTGCGAAGTGAATCGATCCGGAAATGTAACGTACATATAGCTTTGCACACAATCTGCCTATACTGAAGATGGCAACAACCCAACAGGCTATTTATGGTGGCAAGAACACTGGATATCGACTCGGCATGGGAGTTGGTACTTAGCGCAGTTAACCGCAGCAATGTGACACTGCCATTGCCGGGAACTGACAAAGAAGCAGTAAAACTCAATGGCCACGGTGCCTGGCACCTGATGCAACCGGCCACTGGCGAGGCGAAGGATCTGCTCTCGGTGTTTCTTCCCCTGTGTCGACCCGTGCCAGATGATGGTCGCCCCAAAGTCATCGGCCAACTGGGCCAGAGCCTCGACGGGCGGATTGCGACGGTGACCGGCCGCTCCCGTTTCATCAACGGCGACGACGGGATTACCCATCTACACCGGATCCGCGCGGTGTCCGATGCGGTCATCGTGGGTGCCGGCACTGCCTCCACCGATAATCCCCGCCTGACCGTACGCCGCACCAGCGGTCGCAACCCGGTACGTGTGGTTATTGACCGTCACCATCGCGTACCGGACAGCCATCACCTGTTTACCGACGGTGAAGCCCCCACCCTACGTTTGGTGGCTGGCCAGTACGAGAAAAGCGAGAACCCGTCTATCGGTCCGGGTGTTACCGAGATTCCCTGTCTTGGGGACGCGGACGCTGAGCAACCCGTTGATCCAAAATTGATCGTTCAGGTTCTGGCGGATTTCGGTTTGAAAAAGTTATTCGTGGAAGGGGGCGGCGTCACCGTCTCCTCGTTTCTCAACGCAGGCTTGCTGGACCGGCTACATGTGATGGTCGCGCCCATGATCATCGGCAGCGGCAGACCAGCCTTCTCGCTTCCCGAGATCGACTTTCTGGATGATGCCTTGCGGCCGCGGGCGCAGCTTATAAACCTCGGCAGCGATATGCTCTTCGACCTCGATTTTTCCCGTGACACGTAGGTCGGATTAGCCAAAGGCGTAATCCGACAAACAATCCGAACTTACCCGTTCTCCGGCCGGCCAGTGAACAAAAAAACCATTCCGGGCAAACTGGAAATCAACACCAACGCCCCATACCCCACACTCAGCGCCACCCCCTGCTCCGCAGGCAATCCGGCCATAGGCCAGAGCACCGCGGCGGCGCCCTCCCGGATACCCCAGCCGGCAACCGTTAGCGGTATGACCATGCTCAGAAGGAGAATACTGCCAAGGCCGGCAATGATGGCCACCGATGCCGCTGTATCGAGATAATCCGCCCCCCAGGCGAGGCAGAGGAATACCCCAAGATAGGTCGCCAACACCACTAACGAAGAGCCAATCTGAACCGGCAACACCATGCGGTTCAACAACGACAGATACAGATCGCGCCGCAGGCGCTGCAGGTAATCTGCAATCCCCACTTTCAGTGCGAGCCAAAAAGCGACGACAACAAAGAGAATACCGACACCGAGCCACAACCCACCATTCCAATGACCAGTAGTCAGCTGCCCGGAAGCGAGAAGCCAAGCGACAGAAATGGCAACCACCACCAGCACCAACTGGCCCGAGAAACGCTCGATGGCCACCCCATGGACGGCTGAGAGACGTTCGCCGGCTCCCGTTCCATGGCGCCATGCCCGGTTTACATCACCAAGGACGCCACCTGGCAGAACCTGGTTGAGAAACGTGGCCAGATAGTATTCCCGGACGGCAACGCCATAGTCGAGAGGTAATCCAAGCCTCTCTACGGTGTAACGCCAACGCCAGGCAGAGAGTGCCACCTGAACGACCGTGAGCACCAGGGCAGGTACCAGAACATACGGAGAAAAACCGGCGAGCTCCTGCCAGAGCGCGCTCGCATCCACGGAGCGGATAACGAATCCGATGATCAATACAGTGAACAACCACCTGACCGCCAGCCGTACCCGCTTTTGACGCAGTTCCGTCAAGGCAGCTCCCCGGGTGGCAATGCCAGCAGATCCAGATGCCGGACCACAACCTTCAGTTTGCCCTCAGACAACTGACGGTTCCGGGTTTCCAGCCAGAGGGTCAGTCGGTCTCTGTCTGCCGGAGACTGCTCGATGGCCGCCTCGGTCCAGCCCTGCATGAGCATCCTGGCCAACGCCTGATCCTCGCTGCTTAAAGACCAGGGGGATTCCGCCAATTTAACCCGGTAACCTTCCGCTTGAAGCAGGTCCTTAAGAACGATCGGGGCGTCCGGCCCAAGCGCCGCACCGGTACCCTTGTCGGCGTGCTGGTGTTGATTCACCAGAGTCTGAAGCAGCTCATCGTCGGGATGACCAGGGGACAATTCAAAATGCCCTGCATAGCTCAGCACGATCAGCATCGCTGCGTTCCTGCGCGACGCCGCCTGGCTGAGGGCTTTCAGCCACGGTTCTGAAACAAGATCAATCAGTGCTGATGCCGTAACAAGGGCAAGCTGGGCAGGCAGATGTTGCTCCATATTCTCTGGCGACAACTGCACGGTTCGGGTTTCAAATGGCACATCCAGTAATTCCACCCGCTGTCGGGCCTCGCGCAGTAGCGCAGCATCCTGATCCAGAGCCAGCCAGCTTTGAGGCACCTGCAACGGAGGGACCAGGAACAGGGCGTTGGAGCCACGGCCGGTGCCAATGTCGACAATCTGCATCGGGCAATGGCTTTCAGGCGGCAGGCTTTCGTAGTGACTGAGAAGCCACTGGTTTAGCTCATCGGTCAATTCCCTTGAGCGCGCACGATGGTCTGCTGCCTCCCGGGCCGCCAGCCAGTCGCTCTCGAATTCAGAATGCTGGTGCAGGTGGGGAGGAAGCCCCCGGAAGTATCGCAACGCCTCGCTAACGTCCCTGGCGGTATCAGCCCATGAGCGAATCCGCCTGGATTCTCTGGCGGCAAGTTTGCGGCAATGCTCGAACTGATCCGGATGTTCCAGCCAGTTCCTGATACGGGCCTGGAGGGCCCTGACATCGCCGACGCAATACTGAACCACCCCCGGTCTCGCTGAGGTTGCGGCAAGGGCACCGCCATCAGAGGAAATGACGGGCAGCCCCTCGGCCAACGCCTCATCAATCACCATGCCATAGCCCTCGTAGAGCGACGGCAGTACAAAGAAATCAGCCTGCTGGTAGAGATCGGCAAGGCTGGTCTCGTCCACTTCACCGACCAGTTGAATCCTGTCTCCCAGGCCGGCTTCTGCAATCGCCCGACGCACCTGTTGGCTGTATTGTGGATCACGACTGTCAGATCCTGCCAGCGTACACTGCCAAGGGAAGCTGATGAGACTTTCCAGCGCTTTCACCAGTTGGTGCTGGGCTTTTCTTGGTGACAGGTGGGCGACACAGAGAATGTGGGGCCCATTGTTTTCAGGAGTTTCGTTTCGGACTTTCGGGTTCTTGGCTCTGGAAACACCCGGCTCAGCAATCCGAATAGCCTCGGCCGGCACATCGTAATCCGCCAGACGGTCGGCAGTGTGTCGGCTGGTGGTGATAACACCCTTCACAAACCCGAGCGCCCGCTTTTCAGAATCAAAAAACCACTGCCTGTCGGCTTCACCGATGCCTGTTTCGTCAGCAAGGGGGTGATGTACAAGAGCAAGCAGATTCAGGCGCTGGGAATGCTTTTCGACGATTCCCGGCAGGCCACCCATGGCAAGGCCATCGAGTAAAACAGAGGTGCCATCGGGCAGGCTCGCAAGTTTTTGATCCATCGCGTTGCGGGCAACCTTGTCCGGGCGCGGAAACTGCCCCGGTAAACCACTTACCCGGGCCACAACACCGACCTCGCAAAGCGCCTCAACCAGCTTGCGGACATACCGGTAGCCGCCGGTATTCTGCTCCGGATCGCCCGGAACCAGAAACTCGACGGAACCCGGTGCATCAGATTCCGGCATGGTAGCTGGCCCAGGCAATGTGGGATTCAGAGAGGGTGACTTTCAGGCTGACAATCCCTTTCCCTGTCTCACCCAGCCGGCCACCATGAATGGCTGCCGCCATACGATCGAACACCAGTTTAGCCATGAACTCAGTGGTGGTATTCCGGCCACGCAGTTCCGGCAGCTCGTCCAGGTTCTGCATATTGAATTCGGAGAGGATGTTGTTAAGAAGCTCGGAAGCCAGGCCGATGTCGACCACCAGGTCGTCTTTATCCAGTTGGTGACGCTCAAAAGTCACGTCCACCACATAGGTGGCACCATGCACCTTCTGCGCAGGACCAAAGATCTCTCCATTGAAGCTGTGGGCAATCATCATGTGGTCCCGGACCGTCAAACCGAACATAGTCTCTCCTTAGCAGGTAATTTGGATAATCAATAAACAACGCGATGGCAGAGAGTCTCCCGGCCATCAATCAGAATTCGTGCCATGGACTTTGGCAAATCATCAAACTTGCACTCGCCGGTAATCAGCGCATCCAGTGCATCGTCCTGGAGCAATTCCAACGCGAGCGCCAGGCGTTTGCGATAGCCCCATCGTGGGACTCGGGAGGGCACAATCTGGCCCACCTGACTGGATTTCAGGGTCAGGCGCCGCGGGTGGAATGCGGCCCCCAAAGGTGCAGATACCAGCTGATCACCGTACCAGCTCATTTCCACAATGGTCGCCTCCTGCCCCGCCAGCTCAAGGGCGGTCTCCAGGCCCGACGGGTGGCCACTGGCATGGATCACCAGGTCGTGATCATCGGCGCCGGATTCGCTGCTGAAGGTCAGCCCCAGTTGTTCGGCAACGGCCTGTCTTTCTGGATTCGTGTCGATTGCGGTAACACGGGTTCCCGGGATACGGCTGGCCAGCCAGGCGACGAGCAGACCAACCACACCGAGACCAACCACGGCAATCCGATCACCGACCGCTGGCGCTCCATCCCAGAGGCCGTTGACCGCGGTTTCCATATTGGCCGCAAGGATTGCTCGCGCGGCGGGCAAGTCTCTCGGCAAAGGCGTTACCGCCGACGCCGGCACTCGGTAGCAATTCTGGTGCGGATACAGGCAGAACACCGTTTGCCCCATTAACTCGGCAGGCCCTTCCACAACCTTGCCAACGTTGGCGTAGCCGTACTTCACCGGCCAGGGGAAATCCCCCGCCTGAAAAGGTGCACGCATTGCCGAGTATTCACTCCTGGGGACCCGGCCATGAAAAACCAGTGATTCGGTACCCCGGCTGATGCCGGAATAGAGGGCCTGAACAGTGACCAGCTCTTCTTCCTTTTCACCACCCGGCTGCTCAAGCGGTGTTTCCTGAATCTCGCCCTTGCCAGCGCCGGTTACCCACCAGGCCCGGGCCATTGTCTTCGTATCCGGAACATCAGAATCGCGTTGCAATGGGAACTCCTTTCTCTTCACAGTATCTGTTCGAGGTCCTTCCCGGGCTGAACCTTCAGGTCTGAACGCGGTCAATGCTCGTACGCACAATCAGACATATCAACTATAGTCAGTGTACAGCGCATCCGGGGTGTTTGATGTCTGCAAACCTATACGCTGGAGTTCAGTGATGGATTCTAACGGCCATTCAGCTTCCCACAGGATTCCCCTGCCACTGGACCTCACCTGGGGTTTTGGTCTTGTCGCTCTGCTCTGTTTGGCCACAGGCTGGCTGACCACCCCGCCAGGGCTTTTCTATTTGCTGACAACAGCACTGTACCTGAGCGTTTCTGTCCTTGTTATCCGCGCCTGGCCCGAAGCCCGGGATTTCGGCTGGGCAAACCGGGCAACTCTCCTGAGGGGTTGCCTGATAATAGTACTGGTAGCTCTGGCCCCATTCGCCGACCAACTGACTGACAGCCTCTGGCTTTATGGCTGGATGGCTTTGTTGGCGCTGGTTCTCGATGGCGTAGACGGCAAAGTAGCGCGAGCCACCGGCTCCCAGAGCGAATTTGGCGCCCGCTTCGACATGGAACTGGATGCCCTGTTTATTCTCGGCCTCAGTGTTGCTGCCCTGGCGCTGGGCAAGGCCGGTCCCTGGGTTCTGGCCCTGGGCCTTATTCGCTATGCCTTCGTTGCTGCGAGTCACTTCCTCGATTGGCTGAACGCCCCGCTGCCTGAGAGTTTCAGACGCAAGACGGTTTGCGTTTGGCAGATCGTTACCCTGCTGGTGGCCGTGTTGCCGCCGGTCAATGCGCTGTTCGCCAGTATCACGCTTGCAACTGCTCTCGCACTGCTTGTGTGGTCGTTTTTCCTGGATATTCACTGGCTTTATCAGAGGAGACATCCCAATGATGTTCATTAATCGGAAAACCCTCACCCGCTCTGCCATTGCCCTGCCTGCGGCACTCGCATTGAGCCCGGCAGCCATGGCCGAGCCGCAGAACTTTGTCGTCGATGACGAACACTTTTCGATGTTCTTCGAGATCATGCATATCGGTTACGCCCCGGTGATGGGCATGTTCCGTGAAGTCGAGGGCCAGTTCGTTTATGACGAGGAAGCCAGGGAGCTCGAATCCGGACAGCTGGTGTTCCAGAGCGACAGTGTGTACACCAACCACAAGAAGCGTGACGAACACGTTCGCAACGAGGATTTCCTCGACGCCGACGAGTATCCGGAGATTACCTTTACTATTACCGACTTCGAAACTACCGGCGAGAACACTGGCAAAGTAACGGGCGATCTGGAGTTACTTGGCCAGACACGGCCCGTGGTGCTGGATGTGACCCTCAACAAGGCTGACGTCTACCCTTTTGGTCATGAGGAATACACGCTGGGCATCAGTGCCTCCACCACGCTGAAACGCAGTGAATGGGGGATGACCTACGGCCTTGATGGCGCGATGGTCGGTGATGAAGTCAAACTGCACTTTGGTTTTGAGGCCATTCGGGAATCCGGCTTTTTCTGATGTCTGGGTAATTGGAATGTGACCCGCCGCACAACACGGACACATTCTGTTACACAAAGAGCCCGGATTTTTGGGGTGCGGCGTAAATCCCGTTATCTTTAAAGCTACAACAATAATCAAGGGACCTGCCGCATGTCGGGTAAGGTTGTTATTCTTCTGACACTCGTAACCGCTGGTGTGGTTGCCACGGGGTATTTTCTTTCCGCTGACAACCACTCCGATTTCAGTTGGTTTACGAACGTGGCGAACTCAGGCGAGACAGCGACCGCCCGAAACGCAGTGTCGGCAAAGCAGCTGTCAGCCGATCCCGCAGGTGAGCCGGAGCCACCGTCGGACAGCGCCCTGGGTTTCATGCTGGCCAGTGTTGCCGATCAATACGCCGAATCCATCAAATACCCGCCGTGGTCTGTGCCTCTCAGCTCGGAACAGGCCAACGCTTACCGTGGCAATTACTACGAGCCGGTCAGCCTGCCACTGGAAGGCGATGGGCAGTTTACCGTCACCCTAGAGAAATACCGGTTTACAGCCGGTGAACGAATTCTTGTTGCGGCAGCTATCCAGGGTTCTCAGATCGTTGGTCGCACGCTTTCTGCCACTCTGGAGAGGCCGGATAGCCGGGATGCCCTCGCCAGCACCACTCTGGAGGAAGCCGGCTCGCCCGGTTACTTCGAGGGTACATTGTCCGCCGACCATGCAGCAGGTGAATACCGCCTTATCGTCGAAGCCCGGCTTGATGGCAAGCCGGTTCGCCATGTCTCAACAATGGCTATTGAGCCTTATCTGGGAGAATTCGAGGGGCTCGGCGATGCCCGTATCCAAGGCAACAACCTGATTATTCCCGTTCGGTTCTCCCCTGAAGACTCCGGCTATTACGCCCTTTCGGCACAGCTGTTCGTCGGCCAGCGTCCGGTTGCCCAGCTGCAGATTGAGAAGAGGCTGGACAACACCTCGAACACGATCAATCTGAAGGCGCACGGCACGGTGTTGGCCAACCAAACGGTGGACGGTCAGCTGCAGCTGAAAAACCTGCAGATTCGCCAACTTCCAGCCAGGCCAGGTGACCGGACCAATTACGCTTTCGGCCCCGACGAGGGCTACGCGTTCACACCTCCGGATCTCGACAGTCTTACCGATACCCCGGCGGTGGATCCCGAATCGGAACAACGGGCGGCTCTGCTCCGGCAGCTTGCCGACAAGTTCTGATGGCAGGGCGCAGGCTCTGCGCCGGCTAACGCCGGTCTGTACCGCCCCAAATGGCGGATAAACGTCTTTTGACAACAATAAATCAGCAAAGACGGAGCAACTATGAAAACAACAAAGATCAGAAGTGCCTGTAAGGCCGCCCTGGCGGTCGCTATAACAGGCAGCCTGTTTGCCGGCACCGCCCAGGCCCAGCTGGCCGGACACAATGTGATCCTGGTGCACGGCTTCCAGCAGGACGACCTGGCCAATCCTCCCGCTAACCTCCAGGACGTGAAAAACGCCGGCGAGGACTACTGGCGCACCTTCTGGCTTTCCCGGGCCGAGGCCCGTATCGACTGGGGCAGTGATAGGCGAGTTGAAGGTGGCATTGCCCAACAAGCCTATGAACAGATGCGGCAGATCAGTCAGCAAGGCTTGTGCGACAACTACTGTATTGTCGTTTCCCACTCCACCGGCGATCTGGTTACCCGTTATCTACTGGAAAACCAGGCCCGCTGGCTTCAGTCCGAGGGCCTTCAGCCCCTGAAGATCCTGGCAGCCCTGGATTACTCAGGCGCAGGCGGTGGTACTGAACTGGCCAACCTGGCATTGAGCCTTGCCTACAATGACAGCTGGTACAACTGGCCCCTCCGGGCGGCTGTTGAAGCCTTCACAGGCATTGAACCAGAGCCGGGCAAACTGGGTGTGGTAAACGACCTGCAGACCAACGCAGCGCGCAACCTGGCGGTGAGCCCTAATTCAATCCCCAGGCTGCGCTTCGTGGCCGGTGGCTCGTCCTATGGCGGTATCACCAAGCCGTTCATCGCAGGGACCGACGATGGCGTAGTACCCACCCACTCGGCCTGTGGTGCTACCTCCGCTGCCGGCATTGATTCCTGTTCCTCCAGCATCAGCCTGGCGGGTAAGGTAACGAGCCAGAATGGCCCGGCCGCTCTGTACTTCAACCACTATCCGGTACTGATGAACGAAGGCGTCACCCACAGCGGCGTCCTCGGCTCCGAGACCGGCAATATCTCGGTGCCGGTGGTCAACAACACCACCCTAAACGGGTTGCAGGTGGATTTCGCCAGCCGCACCTACAACAAGCGCGCCTGGTGGCAATGGTGGGGCTCCGGTGACCGGTACATTGAGGTACCCGGCTCGGACCAGACGGATATGTCCAATCTGGTATACACCACGCTGAACAACTGAACCTGACGAATGGGGTCAGATGAAAATTTCATCTGACCCCGAAAACGAAAAGCTCAGGACAAGCCGTTCCCCACCTTGGTAGTTCTACCCATCTTTTCTTTTTAGTTCGCAAACTATACATTGGTTCGCTTTCCCGTTTGACTCACCCACTGCCGGCAAGCGATATCCGATGTCTGACACCCACAAATCCGACCTGCTACTGGTTGTTGTCACCCTCTTTGCAGCTATCAGCTGGATGTTCTCCAAAGAAGCCGTGCTGCTGATGCCGCCTCTGATGTTCATGGCCGCCAGGTTTTTGATTGCCGGCACAGTGCTCGCATTGTTCGCCCGCTGCTCGCTGATGAAACTGAGCGTGGATCAACTTCGTCGAAGTGTGGGAGTCGGCCTGGTGTTCGGCACGGCAATGACCTGCTGGGTGATGGGGCTGGTTCATATAACCAGCCTGGGCGAAGGAGCCTTCCTGACTAGCCTGGGCGTCGTGATTGTTCCCATTATTGCCCGCCTGGTGTTCAAGGAAGCCCAGCCTGCGAGTACGTGGCTGGCCATTCCCATTGCCGTTGCCGGACTTGCGCTGCTGTCCCTTGAGAACGGCTTCCGACCTGAAGCTGGCCAGATTTTCTTTGTTATGGCAGCGACGATCTTCGCCCTGTATTTCAATCTCAATACCAGGGCGGCCAACCAGAGAACGGTGATTAACCGGGCGGGCAAGACCGTGGAAAAGCATCGGGTCCCCGCCCTGCCGCTCACGGCCATTGCGCTGCTGACGGTCGGCGTGCTCACCCTCATTGAATCCATGATCATGGAACCCTGGCAGCCTACCCTGAACAACCTTTCGCCAATATTGGTCTGGTGGGTGGTGGCCAGTGCCGTCATTGGCACGGCTGGTCGGTTCCTGCTTCAGACTTTCGCCCAGAGCCTGTCCGCAAACAGCCATGGCGTGGTAATTCTGGTGCTGGAACCGGTGTGGGTCGCCCTGTTCGCTGCAGGCTGGTTTGGTGAGTCCATGACCAGTATCCAACTGGCCGGCTGCGGCCTCATCTTCGCAGCATTAATCGTTAACCGCTGGGCGGTGCTGAGCAAAGCGATCAAGGAAAAACTCCGCAAGCGGAAAACCGCATAAAAGAGGTTGACCAGCCTCGGCCGAATCAGTATATTTCGTCCCCGTTGCAGGACACAGGACCATAGCTCAGTTGGTTAGAGCGCTACCTTGACATGGTAGAGGTCCCCAGTTCGAATCTGGGTGGTCCTACCACTTTTCAATAAGTTACGTGGATTCTGCACAGCCCTTCTCAAAGTTTTCGCAAAATCCTTCTCTTATACAGTGTTTCATTTCATCTCAAATCGCGTCTTCAAAAGACCAATCAGCCTGTATGCAAGTAGCAATCTCTGGCGCTAAAACACGCCTCTTTGCACCCTAATCGGGAAGACGCCCCAGCACGCACTGAAGCATTACTGTAGTGATCCGACCCTAGGCGCAAATGTTTCAGAGGGTGGTATCGAGAATGTGACCTGCCCCAGTCTTTAATCCAACTGCTCCTAGTAATGTCCGGTACTTGACCCTGACCCCGAATTAGGTCCACCCAGAGTTGGAAAAATCCGGGGTAGGGTCACTCACATATATCTCAATGTGCCCAAGAGCTGGTTTGTCGAAATAGCTTACACCTACAAGGTTAATCCTGCCGTCATACTTTACTAAAACACCAGAGAACAGAGAGTTTTACATTCGCGGCATGTATTTTGCTGATCTATTTTTTTCGTTTATTAGACGGAGAAAATAATGAAAAAGCTATTCTTTGCAGCCTTACTTTTTGCATCTAGCTCGGCGATTTCGGCACCAATACCGCTTTCTGAAATTGTCAACAACACACAACCATTCTATAACGGCTTTTATGCTGTGAACGATGGCCTCAGAGATGCCTATGACGGATTTCAGAGATTAGAAAATTATGGTTCATTATCTGTTTCTCGCGAAGTTTTCACACTAGAAGATATTTTTTCTTATGGCGTATATGATTCATTCACAAATAACACAGGCAGTGTGATTAATCAGACTATTCGATATTTTACTAATCTGGGGTCTGATGATCAGCCTTATGTTAGTAGCACCACAGATTACACTTACACGACGAATGAAACCCAATTAGGCAGAGACCCAGCAGTGGCTTTTACCTTTGGGAAAAACCAATGGACTCTTGATAACTCGGAATTTTTACCATTCGGCAGTGCCTTTACATACCTGTATTATGATCTAACTGTTGATGCGGGAGAGACAGTTTCACTCCTTACATTTAGCTCGTTATACCTTGATAGTGTTGCTAACTCAATAAATGATCTTAAAAACGCAGAGCTCACAGCATTAGCGCTTAGCTTAGATCCAATATCTCAAGGTGTTTCAAGTCGCATGGTGAATAATGCCATTAACTATTCAGACGTAAAATCTGTACCAGAGCCAGGATCTCTTGCCCTTCTGTTTCTTGGTTTGACTGGAATTTTGTTTTCCAGAAAGAAGAAACTTGCCTAGCGCTCAAGCAAACCTACGATAAAAACCCCGTACTTATGCGAGGTTATTTTGAGCCTGAACGGCGGGATGCTAGCCGAACACGCGCTGGCAGGCTCAGTTCCCGTATTTCTGCTTGATAGCCTCTAGCCTCTTCTCATATTGCCACTTGTAGGCCGGGTCGCATTCACCGATACGGTCCATCCCGTTCTTGATCAGCTACGTTTCATAAAATCCGCCGCCGGCATCAATGGACCTCAGGGAATATTCTGATCGCCACTCCCAGAGGTTTTTGTCAGGCATGTACGTGAAATCGGTGCCTTTGCCCCATTTGTGCAGGTCGGTTCCGCCATTGAGATGATTTTGCTGTCCTTCGGTCTTGCGGCCCGATTTAACGAACTCAAGCGCCAAAAAGAGGAGGTTCAGCGTCAGTTGTTACTGTCCCTAAAGCGACAATACCGAATGGCGATTCGCGAATCACTTTTCACCCGCCTCCGTAAGCTTGGAAGCTTTCGAAATATACAGTGCGTAAGCTATTGATGTCGCGTAACAGTGCGCCGTTCGCTAGATTCGTCGCACTTTCGCATTTTTTCGCGAATTTTTAGGCATTTGCGAACTCCATATCGCAATTTTGACATGGTAGAGGTCCCCAGTTCGAATCTGGGTGGTCCTACCACTCCTGCGAAGAAAGTCAGTTACTTACATCCGCTGTGAGAACTGGCTTTTTTTGTGCCTGCGACGCTAGCCCCACCATATTGCTCATGAGTATTTTGAGAGTTCAACTGCGTCTCTTCTCAGACAGCGAAAGGCCACGTTCGAAACGTCAGCTTCTCCCCCTGATCCATTAATTTGTACTTCTTTAGCATCAACAAAAGTTTGCCGTTTAACGATGAACGTTATATTTTGAAAGGCATGATCAAAAGCTTCAGATGTAAGGACACCCAACGTTTATTTGAATCGGGTAAAACCCGTCGTTTTTCTGCGATCAAAGCAGCAGCAGAGCGCAAACTTATAATGCTTGAAGCTGCCGAGGTTTTGGAGGATCTGAAATCACCACCAGGTAACCGGCTAGAACCTTTGACCGGAGATCGCGAAGGCCTCCACAGCATCCGGATTAATAAACAGTGGAGGGTGTGCTTCAGATGGACCGATGATGGTCCGGAAGGCGTTGAAATTATTGATTACCATTAAGGAGAACGCGCTATGACTCATAGTGGCATGCGCCCAATACACCCTGGAGAGATTCTTCGGGAAGAATATCTGGAACCGCTGGAAATGAGTGTGAACTCGCTTTCTAAGGCACTTCATGTTCCGGCAACCCGGATGAATGAAATTGTCAGAGAAAACCGCGGCATCACGGCCGATACAGCGATGCGGTTAGCCCGCTACTTTGGAACCAGTGAGCGGTTTTGGCTGAATCTGCAAACAGAATATGAGCTCCGTCAGGCTCAGATCAGCAAGGCAGATCAAGTGGCCCGAGAGGTTGACCCCCACGCGGCCTGATTGGGTTATTTTCTCATACCCGTTCAGAGACAACGATCAGGGAAGCCTTTGTAAAAGGCGACCATAAACGTCGCTGTAGTGGTTCAATGATTCCGGCCGCACTCTGTGAGATTTCGGTGGCTGCGATGGTCATTACTGTGAAAGCCGACGCAACCTGCCCTTTGGCACTATCTTGCTCGTCGAACAACCCAAATAAGTTGTGCGCATTGTGCACGCTTCTTCAGGCCTCTGCGCGATCCAGAAATTAGTAACCATGTGTTTTGCAAAGTCCTACCAGCTCAGTGACAATCATCACCAAGTGCAGGGAGGAACGCACATGAACAACAGAATATTTTCACCAACGGATAAGTCTAAGGCAATGAAACTATTCAATAATGTTGCAGACGGTTGGCAATTGTCCCAGTCGGAACGCTGCCAAATGCTTGGCCTTGAGGATGAGCAGGCAACTGACCGTTGGCTCAACTCTGAGATGCCCGCGAGAGAAGATCCTGTGCTGCTTCGAATTTCCTATGTACTCGGCATCTACAAGGCCCTAAGAACGCTCTACCCGGATGAAGCTAGAGCTAATGCCTGGGTCAGAAAAAACAATCGGAACTTTGACGGACGAGCCGCTATAAAGGTTATGCTGGAGGGGAATCTGAAAGCAGTCAGGCAGTATCTCGATGCCCAGCTAGTCTGATCGGTTCTCTTCACGTTTGCCGCCTGACAGAAAAGCGCAGGCGGATATGAGTGAGCGCAAGAAAACGTAGTAAGTACCAGCATTTCGCACGCACACCCTTCTTTAAACATCCCCGTTTTATTTGAAGCGCTGATTACGGTTTCCCGCCCGTGGCTGTTTGGTCTTCTTAATAGACCACCAGCTGACCTTGGATTTCAGAAACGTAGGTCCCAAGTAGCTACAAAAACGACACCAAACTGCGTCGTTTTTTCTGACGCGATATCCCGAGAACGCCAAGTGGCGTTGAAGGCATTGAATCAAACTCAACCTGAGGTCTGAAGAACGCCAAACGGCGTCGTCTAGGCAAGCCGGCACAACCAAAGGCAACCAGAAACACCAAAGGGCGTCGAGCCCCACTCTCACCAGGTTGCACGATATTGATCGTGGAGAAGAAGATAGTTTCGACAATCCCTACCTGAAAATACTCAACGAGAGACTTACCGACTGTTGAAGACAACTGGACTCTTTTCAAAGGCTCAAAACAACCAGTTCACTTACACGTGTGAAAAGCCTATTCGAGAGGTTGAGCCAGCGAGCCGACAATAGCCCAACATACACGTCATGAACAAAGGGATAATGAACAAAACGTGTAAGAGACGAAAAACACCCCTTCAACGTCCAACATACAGTCCTCTTACAAAGTACTTGTTCAAGATGTGTAATGAACAGGTAAAGCCGCCCCATTCGTCAAAAAAAACACCGCCTCTTCAGAGTTCTGTGTTCGAGAGCTGTCATAAACTGCTCCGCATCAGCGAGCTGCGTTGTGAACAATACACAGCAAAAGCAAAGAGATATCTATGTGGAAAAGAGGTGTACGGAAATGGGCTTTAATCCGAATTGGTTTGAGCAAATGGAGCAAATCCTCGAAGAACAGGAGGCACTGATTACACTGGAAGCACAAACAATGGTGGACAACTTCTGGGCGCAAATTACGGAGCGAAAGCTGGCGGGAGAGAGCCAGGGTCGCCTTGGGGTGCGGATCATAGACCGAGAAGGCTACAAGATCCAGATCGTCTGGTATCGGAAGCAGTGGTTTGGACCGAAGGACGATAAGAAGCTATTCGGTAAAGCGATCCCGAAGGGCCGGAATCGTAACAAGTACCCAATGCAGCGCTTCTCCGGCTTCACGGACTGGGAGCAGGAGTTGGTTGAAATGTTCGAAGACGACTTTGCGCTGCTGCGGGAAGCGAGCGGTGCCGTTGCGGATCAACGCAAGGCGATGGATCGGGCAAAGAAAGCCTATGGGGCGTTGGGTTATACCGAGACCGCGCTCGTTGATATGGGCGAACCAGAACTCGAAGAGGCCTGGGGTATCTGAGCCTTTCCCAAAAGCATGACAACGTGGAACAGTCAGACAGACATGCAAAGAAAGTCATAGAGATGAACGGTGCACAAGGTCGGAAATGATATACCGGGCGCGATCACCGGTATTGTCAAAGGTCGGCATCTGTACTCACAAAGCGAAGCGGGATTGGCGGTAGTTGGTATCAGCTTTCTCGACGGTTGGTACGGGGCCTGTTCCCCGACGACGCTGAGCGTATCGGTGTTGTTTACTGGGTTAAGCATCGAACGTTCATTCATTGGGTACGGCTGCGGGTTGTTGCATTGCTCTGGTTGTTGAGATGCATGGATCTCCCGTTCTGAAAGACTTGTGAAAAACTGATCGTCAGGCTTTATGCTCACTGCTGCATTCATTGATGCTGGCTGCCAGAGCTGATTACGCAGCTTTGGCAGAGCCGCCATCTGCTGCAGCGTAACTTCCGGCTGAACGAGCCGTATTATAATGCTCAAGATTGTTGCTGGCGTTGAAGTCACGGCATTCATGCTGGCCGCAGGATGGGCAGCGTTAGACACGATCTGCCAGCATCAGATTCGATTTGTGGCTCCCACATTCAGAACACCGCTCGCACGATGGGCACCAGCGGTCCGCCACAGTCAGCATTCCACCGCGCTAGTTCATCCAGTAGACCATCTGGCGTCAGAACTCGAAGGCTCCGATATCGGCAAAGTGCCGGGCCAGCTTATGGTTGGCCATCATGCCTTTGACGTTCAAATCCTCAATGACCACTTCCGCGACGTGACTGGACAGGTAGTTGGTAAGCTGGTGCAGCGTGTTGGCCCGCATATCCGCGATGCGCTTGTGAAGCCTAGCGATTCGGCTGTTTAGGCGGCGATAGCCGCTGCTTCCTTTGATTTTCTTCGCCAGTCGCCGTTGGTACCGAGCCAGCTTCCGTAGCGCCTGTTGAAGTAGTTTTGGTGTATCCCATTCTCGGATCCTTTTGCCTTGGGCTGGGCCGGGTCGATGTTTTCCGCTTTGATCACACGAAGCATCTCCCACTCCCACCAAAAACCATCAGCATGCCGGAGCCTGGCGGCTACTTCCGCTTTGCCCTGACACAACAAACAAGAAACATCCCCGTCACCAACAGGTAGGAGATCCCGGCATCGGGCCGGTGACTTGACGGCCAGCTGAAGAGCGGCCAGATCGGGGCCCTGTCCTATGCACACAGGGCACGGGATCTTGCAGGTAATGTCGTAGGGGAACATTTCACCCTCGCATGCAGGCGCCTTCTGGAGGAGACCTGCCTGGCCGAGATCCGCCAGCGCCGGTCCGAACTGCTCGAACAGATCCAGTTAATTGTCATAATCCGGATGGCTCGGCCCAAAGGGAATGCGCTTGCCCGTGGTTATGAGTGGTTGAGAATGTAACTCCATTCTACCAACAGCGTTGAGAGCTGGCGGATAGAGGAAGGTGTTTTAAACAACTACCTTGATCCGAGCGCTGGGCACACCCAGTACCTGTAGCTTTCAGATCGCCAGCCAAGAATCTAAGCCCGCCTCCGGAAAAGGACGGGATGACCAAAGATTAGACGAATAACCTGCTAATACAGATTTCAGGGGCAACCGGGGTAGTCTGCGGAAACTGTGTAATGCAACCGCCAATTGCGCTCATCTTCGACAGAAATGGTGCTGTCTGGCAAAAATGGGTTGATATTGGCTCCAGTCCGGAGGAACGGGAGAACTAAGCCAGACTTATAACCGTCCTGGCGGTCTGCATCCGTGCGACAAAAGTGCTCTTTATCGGGAAAAGCACCGTTCACAAACGTGATCAGAGCAACGGAGCCGTCGGAGATAGTAACCGCATGGACTTTGTCGTGTTTCAACTTAGCACCCACGATCAACTCTCTTACACGATTGCGCGTAAGATCGTCCGCGAGGAGTCTAAAGCTAGGTTTGTGAAGGTGATCGATCATGGAACAAAGCCGGGTGAATTCACCGATCTGTTTCCCCCGCTGAGGAGCCCCACGCAATTGAAAGAGCGAGTTTCCCAGCACATTTTTATGGCATCCCAGAACGACCTGGTTAACGGCATCTCACAGACGACGAAAAGCACATATCGCCTCTGTAGGCGCATTACGGATTTGAATTTGGCGGCTCCTCCGTCGATCATGCATCTAATTAGAAATACTTGCGCCTTGGGACAGTTGTGTTTTGGAAAATGCCTGGAACGGTTTAACCGAATCCACAGAAACCCGATGAGAATACCCATTACAACACCCAGCGCAGCCAAATAAGACGAACCCCACCTGCCGGATTTAAAGCCTATATGTGTTAGAACAAGCCGCTTTCGAAATCATGCATTACTGGTTTGGCAGGGTGGTCGCCTCTCTCGATTCCGGCGACTCGGACAACCCCCTTCAGGCGCACGCGGCCGACAACCACTTCCCGGAAAACTGCATCGAAGGCCTCGGCTGGCGAGAACTTCTGGATATGGCTGACGATGCTCAGGCCTCGGTGACCAACCCCACGTTCATTCGGCTGCCTGATTGTAGTTGCCCCCGCTAAACCAGACACCACCTCATTCATTTGATGCCAGTTCCGCCCGGTATTCCCAGGGCGATTTCATTTTCAGTCCCTTGTGTGGGTGACTGCGGTTATAGTCCTCGATCCATTCCGGCAACTTCGCCATCACAGAGGCGGCGTCGGGAAGATCGTTCAGGTAAATATAGTCCCTTTTGAACGTCTTCACGAAGGCCTCAGCCATGCCGTTGCTCTGCGGGCTTCTCACAGGCGTAGTGCACACCACAAAGCCCAGAGAAGATGCGAACGCTCGCGTTTCTTTGGCAATGTAGCAGCTGCCATTGTCCGTCAGCCATTCCAGCGGGTGTGGAACATGCTCTGACTGGCCGAAGCGGTATTCCAGGCTTTCCAGCAACAGGTCCTGGACCATCTCAGCGGTGACTCCCCCGGTCGTCGCCACATAGCGCATCAGTTCCCGATCACAGCAGTCCAGGCTGAAGGCCACGCGAACCACCTCCTTATTCCAACAGCGGATCTCGAAGCCGTCTGAGCACCAACGGAGGTCCGGCTTCAACGTAATGACCTGGCCGTTGTGACAACGCTCCTGAGGCCGGCCCGTGTAACGGGGCAACAACAGCCCATCCTGCTTCATCAGCCGGTACACACGCTTGTGGTTCACTCGCTCATCGTTGGCTGCAAGCAACCGATTCAAGCGTGCCGTAATCCTTCGATAGCCATTGGCCGCACGGACTTCACACAGCTCTCTGATAACCGGCAAATGCCGGTCATCGTCCTGTTTTTTGTATCTGGGACATCTACCTTTCTGGCGGCCGTGAAGGCGATCCAGAAGGTTGGAGCGCGATACCTTCAGTACCTCCGCTACCCGCTTCAGAGGGTATCGTCCGGTGGCAGCAACGGCATGCGCGAGATCAACTTTTTTGACTGAGCCACCTCCAGAGCTTCCCGGAGTATTTCAGCTTCCATCGTCTTGCGGCCCAACATCCGCTCCAGGTCCCGAACCTTTTTGTTCAGGGCCTTCACCTCGGATGCACTGACAACCTCATCACCGGATTCAATCGCGGACATGCCACCGTCTTTCATCAGCTTCTTCCAACGGAACAACAGACTTGCTGATATACCATGACGTCGCGCTACAAGCGACACTGACATGCCTGGCCGCTCACACTCAGCAACCATGAATGCCTTCTCCTGTGCGGAATACCGGCGACGACGTTGCACTCCGGTTATGACTTCGATTCTCTCCACCTTGGACACTCCTTTGCACTAGGTCTATGCCTAGGCCTTTGCTTCTACCAAGGTGTCCGGTTTAAATGGGGGCTACTACACTGATGATCACTACATGTGAGCCGAGTTGACTCCAACAGAAATCGCCTAAACCCGGCGAATCAAGGGCGTAGCCCAACCAGAACGCCAATACGCGATTAGCGCGTATAGTCGATGTTGTGGTCAATGACGACAAAGAAATCACTCAGGTCTACAGGAAAGAGTGCCTGCTCGACCTCGACATCCCGAAACACGCAATGTTGCCGGGTGGCGGCTACGTCAAGCACATCATGATGCGGATGCCCCATCTGGATGTGGTTGGCCAACCGTCCTCTTTCAAGACGCTCAATGAAGGGGTTCTACCCCGTTCCAACTGACGATCAACGCGTCAGCCGCAGATGCTACTTAATCGAGCTGAGAAACTACGTTTTTAATCTGTCATGCTACATTTTTGATTATTTCGGCCACCTGATGGTGGAATCATGAGCGGATGGGAGGGGAATTAGCTACCCAAGCACCCAATGCCGAGACATAGCGTGGTCTCTTGCTATGTTTATGGTGCCCACAACTCGGAAAACCATCAGAAATGTAGCATGAAGCCAGATCACATAGGTCTTCACCACTGAACACCACATCAAACCTGCCACAAAACATTGAAAATGTAGCATTTAGGCGAGGTACGGCAAGCTTCGAACAAAGAGGAGGCCATGTAAAATGCTACTCTTTTGATTATTCTAGGCGAAATCAATTTCAAACGTAGCATCAGGAAGCTGGTGGCCAGCTCGACAAGCCCACGCTAAGAGTCCACACACAGTGAAATGCTATGTTTTGATGAGTGGCTTCATTGGCAATTGAAAATGTAGCACCAGACCAACTCTGAGACCGATCGATGGGCTTGGTCAGAAACGAAAAACCTCCCAGCTCAAGGCATCTGACCGTTTCCTGCTACATTCTGAATTATTTATCCGCTCCAAAGCATTCAAAATGTAGCACTTGCTAACGACCGACGGGCCACGAGCCCCCTCAATCCGCATTCAACAACTTGCTTATCGCTACCTTTGAAATTAAGCCACCCCAAACCATTGGAAAAGTAGCACTTAGAGGCGCAGCCAGCACCGACCGGGTGGTGGCTGTGTGAGCCAATGATCCCCTACAAGGGATCCGAGGCTTTGCTAATTCCGGAGGAGATCGTCGCTCAGCTTGAGAAGGACGACATCATTGAGACCAAGCTGCTGACAACCTCTGCCATTGGGTAGCTCAAGCAGCCGTAGCTGCCCTCAAAGGAGCAACGTTAAGAAAAAGGCACAGGAGATTTTCACCATGAAAAGCGCATCAGAGCGAAAGCACCGCCGTTGCGGGAAGAGAAACTGGCCTGAGAGCAGCGTGGGCTGGATGAACGCTGGAAACTCGTGACGCTGTTCAAGTAGGCATTGAAGATCACATTGATGCATTGGAGAACGACGGTGATCGCGGCGTGGTCAAATACCCGGATGGTGAACCCGTTTCATCCAGTTTTTACTGGACGTATCAGGGCAACAAAGCGGAACTGTTCTCGCTGTGAGATACGAAAGACTGAGGAAGTGCTGAAAAAGCCGTTAAAAAATGGCAACTTAATGTCCTCAGAATAACCAAACGGAGGAGACAAAACGCGGAGTTCCATTAGGCTCTGAATCGAAAGGGCCAAGTTACACAAACAACATAAGGAAGTTTCATGCTGGATGTTAAACGCAGTAGCCTTTCCGCCCTGCTGATGGGCTTTACCGCAACCATGGTCGGTTGTAGCGATTACCCCGGTGACGGGGTGCTTGATACCAAAATGGTTCGAGAATTCGCAGAGATCATCGAAGTGGAAGGCAATGTTTACGGCATTAAGAAAGGGGCGTTGGATGCCTACAGGCGATACAGCCACGATCGCTCTGCCCTGAAAAGTGCAGAGAGCATTGCCTGGGACGCCTATCAAGAAGGTGAAGGCGTCCCAAAGATTGAACTCCAATACGAGGGCGACCGCAACGGCTTTGATCTGGATGCCTTTCAGTCCGCACTGGATACAGCGGTAACTGAGGCTGCTGAGAAGGCTGAAGCGGAAATCGCCGAGGATATCGCCGAGGCGCAGGCACGTCGTGCGGAGCTGATAGTCAAGATTGAGGAGATCTCCAAGGGCGGAGAAAAGTTTGATGCCTATGTCGCGGATGCGAAGTCTGAATATGAGGCAGCGCAAAAGGCCCTGGACAATGCGATTGATGCCTACAATGCTGAGATCGAGCGTCCTCTTACAACCATGAATGAAATCGCAGAAGCCAATGGCTTGGAAAAGGCTAGCTCGCGCCTGAACCCGATTCGTTCTTACAGAAAAATCGACTTCTCAAACCGCGCAATGCCTTCATCTTGCCCAAGCCAGCGAGGGTATACTTCGGTAAACCTACTTCGGGAGCAAAAAACCTGTGGCTACATCCGACTTGCCTCCCGCTTCGAACCTTATGCTGGTGAGATTGTGAAGGCGACGAAAGCCGCTTTGATCAACATCCCCAATGCAAAGACCAAGATGGGTGAAAAAGGCGGCTGGGGAAGTGACGGTACCGGTGCCTACGCCGCTGTAGAAGTCTCTGAGGATGCTTACAAAGAACGCTTATCGGAAGCCCGCAGCAAGTTTGGCAACGACAGCCAGCGCAAACGGCAGGTGAGCTATCTGGAAGACAATCTGGAGCGCTTGGACAATCAGATTGCTGACTATAAGGGCGAGAATCATCGCGGTTATGTCATGAGACAAACTTACCCCGAGCTCCCGGCCAACATTGATAAGTCAGCTGACAAATACATCGACGGTATGTACCAGAACCTGGTTGGCTACATCGAGAAAGGACCAGAAATTACCATGGCAGGCAAAAATGCCGAATTCAGTGGTTTCAGTGGTGATTATGAAGGTGGGGTTACCGTCGCCGACTTCATCGTGAATGAGAATGGTCGACGCAAGGATTATGAGACCATCAACTATCTCGATCTGACCATTGAGGCGGTGAAGACAGCTGACGTGCTCACCTTTGAGCTGGATCGCGATGGCTTTTCCGACGGTCGCCGGATCGATATCCGTGAGCCCGACACGATTGAAGAGGCCATTATCAAGCAGCTGCGCGAACAGGAGCGTGAGAGGAGAAGGGGTGGAAACGCCTGATTTCCTTCGAATCATCAATGCCCCGTGCTAGTCAGCACGGGGCCCTACACAGGAGAACAAAGGAGCAACAGCATTAGTCATCAAGAGCAGACCTCTTCTAATAGGTACCTCTACGCTCCCTTTCCTGGGACCAGCAATCACCACCGGGGTCATGAACTTGACCCTGACCCCGAATTAGGTCCACCCAGAGTTGGAAAAATCCGGCTCCAGTTGCTTCTGTTTTCTTCGTGAAACCGCATGTTTTCTGGCGTAGTCCGAGGGCGTGCACCACTCCAATGCGGAATGGGGTCTGACTTGGTTATAGAAAGTCCTCCATGCTTCGATTTTCTCCATGGCGTCGGCCAGTGACAAGAACCAATTTTCATTCAGACATTCCTGCCGGAGTCGTCCATTGAACGATTCTACCGTTGCGTTGTCGGTAGGCTTCCCGGGCCGTGAGAAGTCGATTTCAATGTTTCGCTCATAGGCCCAGCGATCCATGACCTTGCCGGCAAACTCCGAACCGTTGTCGGTCTTTAGCACCTCCGGGTTGCCCCGGAAGCGCGCAATCGCCGTCAGGGCTTCCTGAACATCGTGGCCCTTCAGGCTCTGCCCAACCACAATGCCGAGGCACTCCCTGGTGAACAGATCAATGATCGTCAGGAGACGCAGACGTCGACCATCAAACAGCGCGTCTGAGACAAAATCCATGCCCCAGATGTGATTGGGATGGTTGGCCTGCTGTAGCGGCTGTCGGTTCTTGGCGGCCTTGTTACGCTTCGGACGCTTGAGGCGAAGTGACAACCCCTGGTCCCGATATAACCGGTAAACCCGTTTGTGATTATCACGCCAACCCTCCCGTTGCAGCTGGACGTGCACACGCCGGTAACCGTAGTGAAGCCGCGTGAGCGTGATCTCACGGATCCTCATCGACAGCGCCGACGAGTCCCTCGCCACCGATTGATAGCGATTAGACGCCCTGGAAAACTGCAAGACCGCGCACGCTTGGCGTTCGCTGACCCCATATCGCTTTTGTAGGTCAGCCACCAGTTGGCGTTTACGAGGCGGTCTCAGAGCTTTTTTGCCACCACGTCCTGAAGCATGGCCTTGTCCAGGCTTAGGTCCGCTACCAGCTTCTTAAGGCGATGATTCTCCTCCTCCAGCTGCTTGAGTCGCTTCAGCTCGGATGGCCCCAGGCCGCCATACTTCTTGCGCCAGTTGTAGAACGTGGCATCCGAGACGCCCATTTTCCGACAGACTTCCGGGACCGGCGTACCCAGCTCGGCTTGCTTCAGGGCGAAGGCAATCTGCTCTTCGGTGTAACGGGATCGCTTCATGGCATGATCTCCTGCTCAAGGCTCTATCATGCCGGATTTTCCAGTTTTAAATGGACCTAAATTCTGGGGTAGGGTCAAACTTCGACATTTCTGAAGAACAAAATCCTGTACTCAATCAGCCTGCTGGGCTTCGTCCTGGGGATCTATGCGTCCACCGGGCCGGACGGCTTTATCGATGAGCACGGTTTGGTCAAGTGGGGGCCGGACTCTATCAAACGCCATATAAAAGCCCTTGGCCTAGAGCTTGAACAGGGTAAGCGGTTCGATGAAACACCGCTCACTGAAGAACACGTTACCGATCTGCGTCGCGAAATGCGAGAGTCCTTCGGCTTACTGTACCGAGCACAAAAAGCCGATCTCCTCCGTGAGGCCGAGCTGGAAAACCTCAAAAATAAATTCGCTCATCTCTGCTCCTGACCCCTCAGCTTGGCTGGCAGAGTCTGTCAGCCTTCTACAAATATCTTCATAACTTCCACCAGTGGCGTTTAAGTGCTTGGTCCACAGTTGAAAAAAGAGTGTGCAGTTGTGTGTAGATGTGGATTTATGTGCAGCAAAGTGAATGCAAAACGGATTATATGGATTCATATATGAATAAATTGACCTAAAGCAGCATTTAACGCATTATAGTGAAACATATTTAATATTATCTCACTATAGCTCAATACATTGTAAGGCACTTTGTACCATGAATACGAAAGCAAGCCTGGTCGCTGCGGTAAACGAAGAGATCGAGCGCCTTCAAACACTAGCCAATACCATCGAGGCATCGACTGAGCCGGACCTGCGGCCACTGGCCGATCTAGCGGATGTGCTGAAGGCTCGAAGAGAAGATCTGGATCTGACCCCGAATGATGTCAGTGAGCTGGGCGGGTTGTCGCCGAACACTTATAGAGCGATGGAAGGCGGGACAGGCAACCCAACCATTCAGACGCTCAAAACAGTTGGTCAGGTTCTTAATTTCAAAGTTTGGATTGAGCTGAAATGAAAGCATTAGTTCGAATGCATGGCCGCCTGGCCGGACTCCTGGAACGAGAGGGTACAACCGTCCGATTCCAGTACGACAATGACTACCTCAGATTTCGTCAGCCTCCTCTGAGCAAAAGCTTGCCGCTGCGATCTGAAACATTTGAATATGAGGGGTTGCCCCCCTACTTCAGTGGTCTTGTAAGCGAGGGATGGCTGAAACAAGTACAAGCCCGAGAACAACATATCGATCCAGATGACGAATTTGCCCTGTTGGTACATAACGGGGACGATTTACCAGGAGCTGTGACCATTGAACTGCTTGATATGTCTTAAAGCACTGGCGAGGAACGGCGAGCCGGGTTACCACCCGAAATGCCTTGAACGCCTTTTCGGGGACAAAAAGATCGATTTGAATGTCCCTGAAAGCCGATCTGAGCTGGTAAAAGCCATGCCCAAACAGACGCAAGGCTTTTCAATCAGTGGTGTGCAGATGAAGTGTCAGATGGCCATAGAGGAAGGGAAACTGAAGCTGGTCGACAGCGGTGGACAGTACATCATGAAGCCATCGCCGGAGGTATATCCCAATGTTGCTGAAAATGAACATACAACGCTCACACTAATGAAACGAGTGGGCTTTGAGGTCCCGCCCTGCGGGCTTTTAAGGCTCCAGGACGAGCACTTGGTGTTCATCATTCAGCGATATGATCGAATCTTCGGGGATGGGTCAAAGGTCCATCAAGAGGACGTAATGCAAGCCCTGGGGATTTCGAACCGCGATTATGGGCATAAGTATACTGCGGCGAGTTACCAGGAGGTGTTGGAACTGGTCGTCAAGCATGCAGGTCTGGCAGTCGCTATGGAACTTCTGATGCGGCTTGTGTTCAGTTACGCCGTAGGTAATGACGATCACCACCTCAAGAACATCAGCTTCCTCTACCATCCAGCGTTCAAACTGACCCCTTGTTACGACGTTCTGGCATCGACCCTTTACAGCGGTAAGTCGGAGAATCCGATGGCGCTGCGTTTTTTGTCTTCTGGGCAACCCTCATACTACGAAACCATGGGAAACGGTTTTTACGCAGGGTGTGACTTCATTGAGCTCGGAATTAAGGCTGGGCTTCTTGGGACGGCTTGCACAAAACGAATCGAGAAGCTTGTCAAAAACATTGAGATCGAGGCTCTCCATATCATCACGAACTCCTTTATGGACCCTGAGAGGCAAGAAGACTATCTGGATCTGCTGAACACCCGACTGCAATTTTTGAAACATCTGGAATAACCCGATGCTCAATGACGAATGAACGAATGGATATAACCGGCTGCACTCCCAGGGCGCCCATACGACAGAAATCAATCGACATGGAGACGTACCCATGGACATCCTGGAGCAACCTGATATCGACGAAATCATGGATTCGTTCATGGCTGGACCATGATACCCTCTCGTTCGCACCACTGCCGGACATCCCGCCAAACTCGCTGCCTCGCTGCAATATCATGACCAGGCAAACCCGCATAAAATGGCTGACCTGGATGGTTTTCCCTCCGGTTTCTGAGGCGGGAAGTAAAGGGGCGGACACTATACTTCCCAAAGGAGTTATACCGGACCCGAGGCCATAGGCCAATCTGGGGCTTCCATGCTCATAATGTGTTTATGGATCTCATTACTGACGACGAATGTCGGGGTGATTTGAACAAGGCTTTAGCTGAAGCGTGGGCGTACCTGATTTCCGAGGTCCGCCAGCTGAAACAGAGAACCTGCCGAGAATCCATTACTGAAGACCTGGATGAGAGCAGTAAACCTTATGGGCTATGGCAGAGCGTCGAAAGTCACCGGCATTCCTCGCTGGAGCTTCGATCTCGGATTTCAGTAAAATGAGGGCTCTGGGTACCAACGACGCATTGTCGTCGTAACGTGGCCGCTAGCAACAGTGACAGATTAACAAATCTTGGAGGGCCTGCGTCACTCGGCGGCCATGTCTGCCTATCACTACCATTTACAGGAGACCGGCGCTTCACCTGAAGAAGCGCCCCTGACAAGCAATTCCAAGATACCGGAAAGTTTTGGCCTGACGAACCGTCTTGCCCGATTAGCGTTGATGACCTTAGGTACTTTGCAGAACAGCGAGAGGCCGCGCGAAACAGCTGAACTTGAACCACTCAGCAATTCCGTTTTCTTTGGTCGGACACTTCAAACGCCAATCTAACCATACCGAGGCCCCTCACGCCTCTGAGAGCTCCGGCTCAGCCATCTCAGACACTGCGGTCTCGATATAGTCCATCGCCCCATAAACCTTCTTTCCCCACTTCATCGCTTTACGTTGATCCGCTATCGCACCGCTCGCTTCTCGCAACCGCGCGAAGTCATCTTCGAACATTTCGGCAAGCTCCTGCTCCCATTTCGCGAAGCCCCAAAACCGTTGCATAGGGTACTTGTTACGGTTCCGACCTTTGGGATTGCTTTACTAAACGGCTCCTTTTCATCCTTCGGTCCAAACCACCGCTTCCAATACCAGACGATCTGGATCTTGTAGCCTTCTCGGTCTATGATCCTTACCCCAAGGCGACACTCGCACTCTCCCGCCCGCTTTCGCTCCTTAGTTTGCGCCCAGAAGTTGTCCACCATTGTCTGTGCTTCCAGTTTAATTAGTGCCTCCTGTTCTTCGAGGATTTGCTCCATTTGCTCAAACCAATTCGGATTAAAGCCCATTTCCTTACACCCCTTTCCCACATAGATATCTCTTTGCTTTTGCTGTGTATTGTTCACAACGCAGCTCTCTGGTGCGGAGCAGTTTATGACAGTTCTCGAACAGAGAACTTTGAAGAAGCGGTGTTTTTTGGACGAATGTGGCGGTTTTACCTGTTCCTTACACACATTGAACATACTCTTTGCACGAGGAATGTATGTTGGACGTTGAAGGGGCGTTTTTCGTCTCGTACAAGTTTTGTAAACCGTTCCTTTATTCATGACGTGTATGTTGGGCTGTTGCCGGCTCCCTTTGGTTGTAACGGCTTGCCTAGACGACGCCGTTTAGCGTTCTTCACATCTCTGGTTGAGGTTGATTTAGCACCTTCAACGCCACTTGGCGTTCTCCTGATATCGCTTCAGGAAAAAATGACGCAGTTTGGTGTCGTTTTTCGCAGCCCTCTAGGACTTGCATTTCTGAAACCCAAGGTCAGCTGGTGGTGTAGTGCGAGGACCAAACAACAACGGGCGGGAAACTCTAATCAGCGAAGCAACTAAAACAGGGATCTTTACAGATAGTCAGGCTTTTTTTGCCTGAGTAGCATCCCCTAACTTTGCTCACCCGCAGCTTGAAAAAATCACGGTATTCCGGCCTGATAGCTTTTACCTACAAAGGAAGATTCGAACACGACTGTGCGTATTCTCCTGGTTGAGGACCACCCGCCTCTCGCCGAAGCCGTCAAGGATGCCCTTTGCCGGGCGGGCTTTTCGGTCGATCATGCCAACTCCGCAGGGCAGGTAACTGCATTGGGGAAGCAGGCGCCCTACGCCCTGGTCCTTCTGGATCTGGGATTGCCGGACAACGATGGCCTGGCCGTCTTGCCTGCGTTATGGAACGATGGCAGGACGCCGGTCATTATCCTGACTGCCAGGGATCAGCTCGAAGACCGTCTCGCCGGCCTTGATGGCGGCGCCGATGACTACATTGTGAAGCCCGTTGAAATGCCCGAGCTTCTGGCCCGGTGCCGTGCGGTACTGCGCAGACCGGGGGAGCGGTCTGATGCCCTGCTCTCGTTCGGACCCATCAGTATGGACACTGTCTCCCGCTCCGTGACGATTGATGATACGCCGGTGATACTCGGGCGCCGTGAGCTGGGTGTACTTGAGCAACTGTTGCGCTCCGGTGGTCGAGTGTCACCACGTCGGGTGCTCGAGGATGCCATTTACGCAATCGACGACGAAGTTACCCCCAATGCCCTGGAGGCGGCCGTCTCCCGGTTAAGGCGAGCACTCGCATCTGCCGGGAGTCGGGCCTGCATTGTAACCGTGCGAGGTGTTGGCTGGATGCTGGTCAAAGAGGCTCACGAATGAGCGATAATCCGATGCCGTTGGCCAGTATGCTGACCGGGCGGCTCGTCTGGATTGCCGTTGTGGTACTGGTTGTAAATGCCGTGGCCGTCGGTATCTATTATGGGTCGGACAGGCAGGCGCTGGAAGGCGAAGTCATCGAACATGTCATGGAACAGCTTGAGACTGACCTTGGCAGCGGGGCTGAACGCATCGATTCTCAAACAAGAGCACTCTTTGAAGATAACCCGCAGGACTATGCTTTCGCCGTTATCCAACCCGATAATACGGTTCTGGACTCCGAAAACGGAGAGCTCATTCCCACGGAGGCCCTTGATACTGGCACCTTCGCCCAAGACTGGCTTACCAGACAGGAAACTGCTCAAGGCAGTTTGCTGGTTGTCTCCCATAACGCCCGTGCGGGCGACGAAAATCTTCGGCTTGTTTTTGTGATGGCCGGCGATCCCGCTGGCCTTTTAAGGCAGGCATTGGTTGCCGAGTTCGTCACACACATCTGGCTGCCGATTCTACCGACGGCACTCATCCTGATAGCGGTGAACGCCCTGATGATCCGCCGCGGCATCAGACCCTTGGTCGACGCCGCCCGTTGGGCGCGCAGCATAAAGCCCGGCACCCCTTCTCCGCCGTTGCAGGGCCAGGCGTTCCCCCGGGAAATCGTTGATCTTGTGACCGCAACCCACCGCTCCCTGGAGCGCCTGAACGAGGCCCCTGGCTTCAGAAAAGCGGCGGACTGCGGAAGCTGCACATGCCCTGAGAACGCCCGTTTCGGTCCTGTTTGCCCGGCTGGATGCAGTTCCTGCCGGGTCAGGACCGGACCAGTTACGGTCCGATCTGACCCACCTGTCACGAACCGTCAACCAGCTATTGGCCTGTGCCAGAGCCGATGAGCTCACCGTGCCGGATACCTGCCGGGCCAATCTAGAAAACATCGCCAGCAAGGTAACCGCAGCCCTGGCGCCTTTTGCCTATGAGCACGGCGTTACCCTGTCACTGTCCACTGCCCCCGTGGTTGCCCGGGCCGACCCTGACGCCGTTGAACTGGCCCTCACCAACCTGATCGAAAACGCCATTCTCCATGGCGGGCATGGCGAGGTAGACATAGCCGTCAGCCCGGACAGCACCATCACTGTGTGTGATCAAGGGCCGGGACTGTCGTCGACCGCGATGGCCAGAATGTTTGAACTCTTCTGGCGCGGAGAGGGAGCGCCCCCGGGGCGCGGGCCTTGGTCTGGCGATCGTTGCCGGGCTCCAGCGAGCACAAGGCGGGGCAGTTACAGCGGCAAACCGCGAGTCCGGCGATGCCCGGTTTTCCCTTTCCTACCTCTCTGCCTGAATATTCGCTCCCCGTCAGGCTACCGTCAGGTTCGGGCGGTAATCTTGCTTTGAGACACAAACAGGGTCTCTATCAGCAAAAGGAGCATTCTATGAAAGACGTCAGAAAACTGAATCTCAAACAGACCGGCGACTGGTTAGCCGAGGAAATCGAAATCTGTGTCACCAGAAAATGGCTGGTCATCAGTGGTGTGGTTTTCTTGTTCTGTTGATCTTGGCGTTCGACTGATCCGCTTACCTGCACAATCAAGCGAGAGTCTTTATTGGGTTTGAGTGAAAAAGGTGATCCTATGAAAATGTTTGCATTGGCAGTGATGGTGGCTTTTGTTTCTGTTTCTTCCGTCAAAGCTGAACCCATGACACCGCTGGCCGACCTGCAGCGGGGTACTATGGTTTCGGTTGAGGGTATTGTCGAGAGAATTCTTGACGAGGATGAATTCAGGCTTGCTGATGATACCGGGTCAGTGGGGGTGTATGTGGGGCCCAACTGGGTACCTGTGAACGCCGGAGAGCGCGTGCGCGTGCAAGGCTTTGTCGACGATGGCATTGGTTCCCGTGAGATCTATGCCCGAATGCTGACGCGGGAGGACGGCACCGATGTGGAGTTCTCACACAGGTACGACTGAGCAATGGTTAGCGACTGTTTAGGAACAACCTGCCCTTGAATCACGATGCCCGCACAAGCGGGCATTCAATTCTCTGGGCTGCTTTTCTCCTGCTCCACAAGAATCAACTCTTCCAGATCAAAGCCCTCTGCCCTGGCCCGATCCTTGAACACTTCGATTGCCTCCTCGCTGACCTCCGGGCTGCGCGAGAGAAACCACAGATAATCACGGTTGTATCCGGTTACATAAGCGTAGGAGTATTCTTCCTTGTCGAGCTCGAAGACTACGTAAGACGCATAAAAGGGCCCGAAGAAAGACACCTTCAGGTGGCCCGTGTTTTCATCCTCCACAAACACCGCTCGGCCGTCAGCCTCCTCCCATTTTCCTTTTTCGACGTTATAACCGCGGTTGATCACCTCGATACTGCCGTCGTCGTTTCGGTTGTATTCGGCGCGCACATTGCTCAGGCCTCGCTCAAAGGAATGGTCCAGACGGGCGATTTCATACCAGGTACCCAGGTAGCGGTCACTCTCAAAACCGGTGACTGGCTCAATGTCGTCCGGAAGGCCGGTGCAGCCCGCCAGGCCAATAAACCCGGCAATCAGGAACCATTTTTTTAACACTACCATCATTGCTAACGCTCCATTTTTGAGTGCCAGATACGAGAAGGGCCAGCAGTTGCTGGCCCTTGTTTATACGTTGTAGAAGTCTCGATACCAGTCCACGAATCTGGCAATGCCTTCTTCTACGGGGGTAGCCGGCTTGTAGCCTACATCGTCAATCAGAGCATCGACATTGGCATAGGTGGCCGGAACGTCGCCCGGCTGCAACGGAAGCAGGTTTTTTTCGGCCTTCTTGCCCACCCGCTCCTCGATAATTTCGATAAAGCGGGACAGTTCTACCGGGTTGTTGCTGCCAATGTTGTACAGCCGGTAAGGCGCCTTGCTGGTGCCCGGGTCTGGCGTTTCACCACTCCACGCATCGTTAGGCTCAGCGACATGGTCGAGAGTCCGGATCACGCCTTCCACGATATCATCAATGTAGGTGAAATCCCGGCGATGGTGGCCATGGTTGAAGACGTCGATCGGCTCGCCGGCGAGGATCTTTTTGGTAAAGATAAACAGCGCCATATCCGGCCGGCCCCACGGCCCATAGACGGTAAAGAACCGCAGCCCTGTGGTCGGCAGGTTGTACAGATGGCTGTACGTGTGGGCCATGAGCTCGTTGGCCTTCTTGGAGGCTGCATAGAGACTCAGAGGATGATCCACGTTGTCGTGCACCGAGAACGGCATGGTCTCGTTAGCACCGTACACTGAGCTGCTGGAGGCATAAACGAGGTGCTTTACCTTGTTGTGCCGGCAGCCTTCAAGGATGTTCATGAAACCAACGAGGTTGGCGTCCACGTAGGCGTGAGGATTCTCGATGGAATACCGGACACCGGCCTGAGCCGCCAGATGCACTACCCGCTCCGGTTTGTGGTCGGCGAAAAGCGCTTCCATGGCGGCCCGGTCAGCCACATCCTCACGGACCTCCGTGAAGCCTGCCTTGTCGGTCAGACGTTTCAGCCGGGCTTCCTTCAGGCTCACATCGTAATAATCGTTGACGTTATCAACGCCAATAACTTCATCGCCCCGATCAAGCAGGCGATGAGCCAAATGTGAGCCAATAAAACCGGCTGTACCGGTAACAAGAATCTTCACGTTTCTCTCCCTGGAAAGAATGCCGGCCTCAGAAGGACACGCCAGCACTCACAAACGGTCCGCCAATCTCGACATCAAGGCGATCGTTGTCGTCTTCATAATCAATGGACATCTGACGGTAGCCCGCACGAAACTGGATGAGCGAGATTTCATACTGGCCGTAGGCGTTGAAATCGTGCAGCGAGTCGCCATCGAAGCTGATGAAGTTGCCTTCTGCGCCGACTGATACACCGGTTAACGGCAGATCAAAACGGGCCGCCAGGTAGCCCATGGGGATAACGCCATCAATGCTCGTTTCGCTAGTGGCCAACCCATTCGCTTGCCGCACGATCAGGTCGCCCGCCAAATCCCGGGCGGTCAGGCCAAGGTCAAGATTTACCCAGTTATCAAGCACTTCGTAATACAGGGTCAGGTCCAACTGTTCCAGATCCAGATCGGACTGGACATCACCGGTAACGCCATCGAAGCCAGCAAGACCTACATCACCTCGACCACTTTGTTCAACCAAGGTGTAGTTCAACCGAATATTGGGCAACACTGGCACCGGATGCTCCAGATACAGCGAGGCATTGGCATTGGAATCGCTATCCAGATTCAGCTCGTTTTCCACATCAACAACGTCGTTATTGGTGGTAGCCTTGCCGGAAAGATCAGAGTCCCAGTAACTTACGCTGGCACCCAGACCAACCACCTCTGCCTGTGACAGAGGCGCCACCAGGATCAGTGAACCACCTACAGCAAGCACCAGTTTACGCATGACACACCTTTCGAATTTGTTATAAGTTTCAATCAGTCGAACTGGATTCCCAAACGGCGCCCGACTTCTTCGTAAGTTTCGATAACGTCGCCAAGCCCCTGGCGGAAGCGATCCTTATCCATCTTCTTGCGGGTTTCCTTGTCCCAGATACGGCAACCGTCCGGACTAAATTCGTCACCCAACACAATCTTGCCGTCACTGCGGCCGAACTCCAGCTTGTAGTCCACCAACAGCATCCCGGCTTCCTCAAACAGGGCCTTGAGCACGTCGTTTACACGGTAGGTGAGCTCTTTCATCTGATCCAGCTCATCGGCTGCGGCCCAGCCAAAGCTGACGGCCAGCGATTCATTGACCATGGGATCATGGAGTGCGTCGTTTTTCAGAAACAGTTCGTACGTGGGCGGGTTGAGCTCCTGCCCTTCTTCGACTCCTAGGCGGCGGCAGAGGCTGCCGGCGGAAACGTTGCGAACCACGCATTCAACCGGAATCATGTCCAACTTCTTCACGAGCGATTCGGTGGAAGACAGCAGTCCCTCGAAATGGGTCGGTACACCCGCCGCTTCGAGCTTTTCCATAATAAAAGCATTGAACTTGTTGTTCACCATGCCCTTACGGTTGAGCTGTTCCTTCTTCTCGCCGTCAAAGGCCGATGTATCGTCACGGAACTCCAACACAAACCGGTCGGGATTGTCAGTCCGGTAGACGGATTTTGCCTTGCCGGCATAAAGTTCTTCGCGTTTTTCCATTAGGGGTCTCCGAAAAGCGGCCGCCCTGGGCGGCCGCTCTCTGAATCAGTATAGGTAATCGAACAGTTGCGCGAGCAGATCCGGCATCGTGCGGCTGCCTGTGTAACCCGGAACCTCCTCGGCAGAGATGACAATGGCGTCGCTCTGCTGGCTGAGGCTGACTGTGTGGGTATGCTGGGGTGCTTCCTTGTCGCTGAACCAGCTGAACCAGCCTGGATCCCGCTCGTCTTCGGTGCGGAAATCAACATGGAACCAGCCTTCACTGCGGTTTAGATCGACAACTGGAATGCCGGAATCAGTGAGCGCCCGGCTTACTTCCGCCCAGGAGCGACCGTAATCAAGCTCCATGCGGATCGCGACCGCCTTATCATTTTCCGAGATCAGGCGAACGAGCGGATCGCTGACCATACCGGATGCAGCGCGGGAAAAAGACTTCGTTTCCTCCCGGGCCCTGAGAAAATCGCCCAGGTCGGACAGCAGGCGCCTCTGCAGTTCCAGCGCCTGCTCCGAGGGATCGGATACACCGGCCCACGGGATCAACTCCTCCGGCTGATCCGGCACTTCCAGTTTGCGCACCTGCACTTCGGTGGTCTTTCGGCGAACGCCGGGGGCCATACGCACCTGCAGCACCACTTTCTGTTCGCCTGCAGACGGATTATCGGAAAGCTCCACCAGATCCCGGGCTCGCTTGCTGAAGTTGGCAAGTTCCGTCTGCAGGATGCCCAGTTGAGGACTATCAAAGCCAACACCGAGACCACGCTCGGACAGGTAGCTGTTCACCGCCGGCCAGATTCTTCCGGGCACATCGTTGACCAACAGCCAGAGCCGGCCATCAAGCTCTTCAATAACGTAGTTTTCATCCAGGATGTCCGAGGTCATGTCCGGCGGCTGCGGTATATCGGACGGATACATTTTGCTGGCATCGGCCGGCTGGACATCACGGATGGGCATGGTCTGGCTGAAGCGGGAATCGTCGGCAGTTGCCGGCAGTTCAAGCGGCTGCCCTTCTGTGGCATTCACATAACGCTCGGAGCGGTCTTCTACCAGACTGCATCCCGAAGCTGCTGCCAAAAGCAGCAGCCCGGAACCAACAACAATGGGTTTTAACATCAAGCTACTACCGGTTCCTTTTAGAACCTGCATCAGGTTACTCCGGGGATGGGATGATTTAAGCAAACTCAGAGTACACCTGAGGCCTTGAGGGCATCTTCCACTTCGCCGTGGAACTTTTCGCTGAGCAGTGTCAGCGGCAGGCGAATGCCTTCTCCAATCATCCCCATGTGATGAAGCGCCCACTTCACCGGAATCGGATTCGCCTCGAGGAACAACTTCCGGTTGAGAGGCATGAGCAGTTCGTTCAGGCGTTCGGTTTCTTCACGATTTCCTGCTACAGCCGCTTCGCAGAGCTGGGACATTGCCTTCGGAGCGACGTTGGCAGTCACCGACACATTGCCCTTGGCACCGGCCAGCATCAACTCCGCCGCTGTGGCGTCATCGCCAGAATAAACCGCCAGACGGCCATTCAACGCTTCAATCAGCTCGGCACCCCGGGGGATATTGCCGGTGGCATCCTTGATACCCACGATGTTAGGAATATCGGCAAGCCGCAGTACGGTTTCGTTCAGCATGTCGCAGGCAGTTCGACCCGGAACGTTGTACAGCATCTGGTTCATGCCGGGGACGGCTTCGGCAATGGCTTTGAAATGCTGGTACAGGCCTTCCTGAGTCGGCTTGTTGTAGTAGGGAACAACGAGCAGGCAGGCATCTGCGCCAAGCTTATGGGCTTCCGCAGTCAGTTCAATGGCCTCACGGGTACTGTTGCCCCCCGTTCCCGCAATAACCGGGATGCGACCATCAACGCGTTTAATGATGTGGCCAATAGTCTGGCAATGCTCTTCCGGGTCGAGCGTTGCGGATTCGCCGGTGGTGCCCACAGCAACAATGCCGTGCGTACCGTTTTGAATATGAAAGTCCACCAGCTTATCCAGATCCTCCCAGTGAATGTCACCGTTTGGATGCATGGGCGTGACCAGTGCGACAAGGCTACCCGTAATCATAAAAGCTCCGTCCGAGTAAAACCGATATGGTAATGTTGGGCACGAACTGACACAAGGGAATTAAAGGAGATGTCATGCCATCCGTTGAGTTAAACAAACCCGTTCCGGATTTTGAAGCTCCCGCTACCGGTGACCAGACCATTCGCCTCGACGATCTGAAAGGTCAAAATGTAGTGATTTACTTCTATCCGAAAGACAACACCCCTGGCTGTACCACTGAGGGACAGGACTTCCGGGACCGGATGAAGCAGTTTGAGGAGCTTGATACCCTGATTCTGGGTGTATCAAGGGATGGCCTGAAAGCCCATGAGAATTTCCGGGCCAAGCACGAGTTTCCTTTCCACCTGATCTCAGACAAAGACGAGGCTCTGTGCTCCCTCTTTGACGTGATCAAGCTGAAAAAGCTTTACGGCAAGGAATACATGGGCGTCGACCGGAGCACCTTTCTGATCGACAAAGATGGCGTACTGAGGGCGGAATGGCGCGGCGTGAAAGTCAAAGGCCACGCCGACCAAGTCCTTGAGGCCGTAAAGGCGCTTTAAGCAGCTTTCAGGCGTCGCTGGTTTCGGCCAGCGGCGGCGACTCCTTTACCGGCCACGCAGCGAACACAGCCTTGAGCATGGTTGCCAGCGGAATGGCAAAGAAAACACCCCACAAACCCCAGATGCCACCGAAGAACAATACCGCGACGATAATCGCCACCGGGTGCAGATTGTTAACCTCCGAGAAGAGAATCGGAACCAGCACGTTACCATCCAGCGCCTGGATAACGCCGTACACCACCATGACCCAGATGAACTGACTGCCCCAGCCAAAGGCGAACAGCGCAATCACCGCGACGGGGATGGTAACAACAGCGGCACCGATGTAGGGAATGACCACGCTCAGGCCGACCAGCAGCGAGAGCAGCGCGGCATAGGGCATACCGAGCAGTTTGAAGCCAATGTAGGTGGCGCCGCCCACGATCAGAATCTCCACCGCCTTACCGCGGACATAGTTGGCGCACTGAAGATTCACCTCGTGCCAGATCTGCAGCATCATAGGGCGCTGGGGCGGCAGCAGTTTTGCAATGGAGTTGAGCAGAACTTCACGGTCTTTCAGAAAGAAAAACACCAGGATGGGCACCAGAACCATGTAGATCAGTAATGCCACCAGATCGGGAATACTGGACAGTGAAAAGGACACCAGCCATTGCGTCATGTGCCCCACCTCTGTGCTTACCTGACTGTAAACAGTGCTGACAGCCTCTCCGGAGATCAGGTGCGGATACTGCTCCGGCAGCAGTTCAAGATATGATTGCAGCTCGCGGATGATTCGCGGCGCTTCACCGGCCAGGTTGCTCAATTGGGTCCAGATCAGCGGTAAAAGGCCGAAAAGAAAGCCCACGAGCACGCCGAGGAACACCAGGAATACGCCAATGATCGATACCGTCTCCGGCACACCCAGTTTATTGAGCTTGGTTACCAGGCCCTGCAGAATAAAGGCTATGATCAAAGATGCGATGGCCGGCGCAAGCATGGCACCGAACCAGATGACGAAGATGGTCCCCGTTACCAGTATGAGGAACAGGATGACAGCTTCTTCATCCGAGAAATATTTGTGCGCGAGACCGCGTAGTGTCCTGATCATTTACAGCTCCGAAATCTTAACCGCCGCACTTTATCACAAACCGGTACTGCCCGGCGGTTTCAGAACTGCTCATCAACTGGTGATCAGACAGCTGCAGGAAGGCCGGGATGTCACGGGCCGAACCCGCATCCGTGGCGATCACCTCGAGTTCTTCGCCGGGCGCCATGCTGTTAAGTTCCAATTTCGTTTTCAGCAGCGGCATCGGGCAGCGCAACCCGGAAGCATCAAGCGTTCGATCAACCATACTAGCGATACACCATCACAAAATAATAAGCGGATTTAACAAGCAGGCATTATGCCGACAGTGATAATGTATTGCATCACAATCCTCTTCAAGCAGGGGATCCGAACTTTTTCTCGCCAAACGCTGTCAAACGGCGAATCAGACCACAGGCACCCGGCACTACATGATTGTTAACCAACCCCGACCCCGCACAATCCCGGCACTGGCCCTCACGGCCCTGCTGGCACTGTTGCTCGCTTCCTTTCCGGCGCATCCCCAGGAAAGCAGGCTACCGAGCATTGGCGGTACTGGTGGAGGCCTGATTGCGGGTCAGCAGGAATCGGATATAGGCCAGCAAGTCATGGTGTCGATCCGACGTTCAGCACCGAGGATCAGTGACCCGCTGGTCTATGATTACCTCAGCGCCATTACCTATCGCCTGGTGCCCTCGGCTCCACTTCAGGATCGAAACTTGACCCTGGCACTGATCGACAGCCCCGCCATTAACGCGTTTGCCGTGCCCGGAGGCATTGTTGGCGTCAACGGTGGTTTGTTCCTCAATGCGGCCACCGAGCAACAGTTTGCTTCTGTTCTCGCCCACGAGCTGGCCCATCTCAGCCAACGGCATTTCGCCCGGCGCATGGAGCAGCAGGAAACGAGTGCGCCACTCACACTCGCAGGTATGATTGCCGGCATTGTACTGTCGGCAGTCACCCAGTCGGATATTGGTTTTGCCGCCATTGCAGGAACACAGGCCCTGGCGGCCCAGAACATGCTTGCCTACAGCCGCTCCCATGAACAGGAAGCCGACCGGGTCGGTCTGGACATTCTGGCGAGCGCCGGGATGGACCCTCGTGGCATGCCGGAAATGTTTGAAATCATGATGCGCCAGAACCGCATGCAGGGAAATCGACTGCCCGAATACCTTTCCACACACCCGTTAACCCAGAGCCGTGTGGCCGACACCCGAAGCCGTGCCGAGCAGTATCCGGATGAAAACATCCGGGACGGTCAGGAATATCACCTGATGCGCAGCCGCCTACAGGTACACTACGCGCCTTCTCCCGACGTTGCCGTAGAGACCTTCGAGGCCTACCTTGATCGACCGGACGCCCAGAAAAACGACGCTATCCGGTATGGCTTATCAGTGGCCTATCTCGAAGACAGGCAATACGACAAGGCCGTGGGCATACTGAACGATCTGCTGGCCAGAAACCCCGGGCGAATTACTTTTCAGGTGACCCTGGCGGAAGTCAGGCTGGCACAAAATCGCATCGACGAGGCACGCGTTATCCTGAAAAACGCGCTGGACAGGAACCCGGGGAACTACCCTATCACCCACACCCTGGCCCGCACGGAAATCGCAGACGGCAATGGCGCGGCAGCGGCTGAATACCTGAGACAGCTGACCCGTCAGCTTCCTGGGCAGGAACACTTGTGGCTCAAACTGGCCGAGGCCGAGGGCATGGCAAGAAACATAGTTGGCGTGCATCGCGCCCGCGCAGAATACGATGTCCTGATGGGGGATCTGGAGTCGGCCCAGCGTCAGCTCAGGCAAGCGCAGGAGAAGTTGCCGGCAGGGGCGCCACAACGGCAGGTAGTGACCGAGCGACTGGCGGAAATCACCAGTCGCTTGCACGCCCTGGCGAATAGCTGATCAGGCGTTGCCCGCAGCCTTGAGGTTCATTTTGGCAGTGAAATCCAGCATGCGCTGCAGTGGTTGCAGAGCTTTCTCTCTGAGCTCCGGATCCACAAGCACTTCCTGGTCTCCCTGCTCCAGCACCTGAAGAAGATTCTCGAGACCGTTCATCGCCATCCAGGGACAGTGGGCGCAACTACGACAGGTGGCGCCATTGCCTGCGGTGGGCGCTTCGATCAGCGTTTTGTTCGGAGCCAGCTGCTGCATCTTGTAGAAGATGCCATTGTCGGTGGCAACGATGAACTTTTCATTGGGCAAGGTCTGGACAGCGTGAATCAGCTGCGAGGTTGAACCTACAACGTCTGCCATCTCAACCACGGCATCGGGCGATTCCGGGTGAACCAACACAGCCGCGTCCGGATACAGGGCCTTCAGATCCTCCAGACCGCGGTATTTGAACTCCTCGTGGACAATGCACGAACCGTCCCAGAGCAGCATATCTGCACCAGTGGTTTTCTGGACGTAGTGTCCAAGGTGCTTGTCCGGCGCCCAGAGAATTTTCTCGCCGCTAGCATCCAGATCTTCAACAATCGCCTGGGCACAGCTTGAGGTTACCACCCAGTCCGCCCTCGCCTTCACCGCCGCCGACGTATTGGCATAAACCACGACCGTACGATCCGGGTGCTGGTCGCAAAACTCGGCGAACTCATCGGCAGGACAGCCGACATCCAGAGAACAGGTGGCCTCAAGCGTCGGCATCAGAACACGCTTTTCCGGATTCAGAATCTTGGCGGTTTCACCCATGAATCTTACGCCGGCGACCACGACGGTTGAGGCGGAATGCTGGTTACCAAAACGAGCCATCTCGAGGGAATCCGCAACACAGCCACCGGTTTCTTCGGCAAGGCGCTGAATGTCAGGATCAGTGTAGTAATGGGCCACAAGCACCGCATCCTGATCCTTCAGAACCGACTTGATACGAGCCTCCAGCTCGGACTTTTCGTCCTCGCTTAGCGGCTTCGGCTCGGCGGCATGGGCCAGGTGTTCTTGCACAAGAATACGGTCTTCAGCGTATGTCATTACTGCGTCTCTGTGTTGCATTGACGGAGGGATTATAGCATTCATCCCCAGCCTTAATATTTCTGAAACAGTGCTAACACAACTTTGTGATAGCTTTTTCTGTTACCTGTTTACCTAGGTAAGAACGTATACGCAAAAAAAAAGAGCCCGGAGGCTCTTTTTTCACAAAAACCCGCAGGTTCCTGTTATTTGGTGGGTCGTGAAGGATTCGAACCTTCGACCAATTGGTTAAAAGCCAACTGCTCTACCAACTGAGCTAACGACCCTGAACTGCAACTGAAGCCGTGACTTCAATCCATACCGAACGACTCAGCCCACCCGGTATTTCGTGTTTGGTGGGTCGTGAAGGATTCGAACCTTCGACCAATTGGTTAAAAGCCAACTGCTCTACCAACTGAGCTAACGACCCAAACGAGGCGCATATAGTAATGATTTTTGGCCGTTGATCAACCCCTTTTCTCAGGTTTCTCAACATTTTTGCCGCGCCCGGCTATCAGCTGTTCTGGGACTCGAGAAACTTCCGGGCCAGGTCCGCAGCGCTGCTGGACGGGTAATCCTCAATCACTGTTTGCATGCTGCGCCGAGCCTGTTCCTTTTCACCCAGGCGATCATGGGTCACGCCCAGCTTGTAGACGGCATCCGGGGCCTTACGGTGATCGGCAAAGCGGGTAGCAACGATGGTAAACGCCTGCTTTGCCTGCTCAAGCTGCGGCTTGACCAGGTACACCTCACCCAGCCAGTAATAGGCGTTCACAGTCAGATCACCCTCCGGATATTCATCAATGAACTCGTATATCCGACTGATGGCTTCATCGTATTTTTTCTGGTTACGGATCAGATCCTGGATCTGTTCGTAGGCCTTTCGCTCTTTCGCACCCGGCTGGCGATATTCCCTTGCCGCTGGCGCTGATCCGGAAACCGTAGAGCTATTACCGGTGCCGCTGGCCTCGGGAGCGGGTTGCGCAGACACTTTCTCCGAGAGATCCAGAATACGCTGGTCCAGATCGATATAGCGGTCACGCCCCTGTTGCTGCAGACGGTTAATCAGGTGTCTCTGCTCTTCGACTTCGCCCTGGAGACGCCTGACCTCACCCTGAAGCTGCTGGATCATGTAGAACAGCTCAGCGGTCGCCTGGCTATTATTGCCATTACGCTGAGTGTCCTGTGCTGATTGCGCCAGGGCAACGCCCGCATGCCCGAGAGCAAGCGGGAGCAACACTGTCGCCATGAGGTTTTTTCTCATGGTTCTTCCTGTGTGATTACTCAAATACGAGTTCCACGCGACGGTTCTGGGCCCACGCACTCTCGCTGGAACCCATCACTGCCGGCTTCTCTTCACCATAGCTTACGGTTTCGAGCTGGCCACGTGAAGCGCCATTGACAATCAGGAAGCGTTGTACAGCGTTGGCACGACGCTCACCGAGAGCCAGGTTGTATTCCTTGGTGCCGCGCTCGTCGGCGTGACCCTCGATACGCACATTCTGACCCGGGTTGTTGGCGAGGAAACGCGCATGAGCTACCAGCACGTCACGGGCTTCCTGCTTGATTTCGGCGGTGTCGAAATCAAAGTAAAACACGGTAACTTCGCGCAGAGCCTGCTGCTCGGCCTGCTCGCGCGCGGCCATGCGCTCTTCTTCGGTCATGGCTGAAGAAGAAACACCGCCCTGGTCATCACCGCCATAAACGGTGGAGCCGCCTTCCTGATCAACAGCAGTCACATCGGAACCATACTCACCGCCGTCCTCTGAGGTACCACCGGTGGAGCTACAGCCAGCTACAAGACCTACGGACAAGAGCAGTGCAAAGGCTTTTGATTGAGTTGAAAAATTCATATTTCCTTCCTTCCAGTTGAGTTACGTGATTATTTGAACGATTGCCGACGCCGACAGGCACGGGCAATCAGCGAACCAAAGGTCCCCAGGCGGGCTCACGCACATCGCCTTCGGATGCGGGCAAGCTGTAGGCTGCCCCGCCATCCGCAGAAATCACCGTGAGCACGTTGCTTCCGTTCTGCCGGGTGGCATAGATCAGCATCTGGCCGTTAGGCGCAACGCTGGGAGACTCATCAGATTCCGTTCGAGTAAGGATGGTCTCCTCCCCTGTTTCCAGTTCGGTACGGGCAATGTGAAATGCCCGATCCCGCTGGTGAACGTAATAAACAAAGTTGCCGTCATTGTCGGGCCTGGGTCGGGCGTTGTAACGGCTGCCGAAGGTGATACGGCGGGGCTCCGCACCCGGTGTTTCCATGTGGTAAATCTGTGGCCCGCCGGAACGATCCGAGGTGAAGAAAATCCCCTTACCACTGGCGTCCCAGCTCGGTTCCGTATCAATAGCCCAGTGGTTGGTAAGCTTGGTCAGCTGCCGACTATCCAGATTCATCCGGTAAATCTCAGCATTGCCATCTTTCGAGAGTGTCATCAGCAACGACCGGCCATCGTCGGACCAGGCCGGCGCCGAATTGAGCCCTGGAAAGTCCGCCACTTTGGTACGCTTACCGGTCGAAAGTTCATGGACAAAAATGACCGGCTTTCCGGTTTCGAACGAGACATAGGCCAGCTTCTCACCATCCGGTGACCAGGCCGGTGACAGGATGGGCTCCTGGCTTTCAAGCCGGATTCTGGCACGCTTGCCGTCCACGTCACTGACCTGCAGACGATAACGGGGTTTGCCATTGGCGGTGTCAAGCGTGATGTAGGCAAGTTTCGTTGAGAAAGCGCCAGGCACCCCGGTGATAGCCTCATACACCTTGTCGCTGATGTGGTGAGCGAGTGAGCGCATATTGGAAGCGGGTGCCGCCGCCGTTTCACCGAGAATCCGCTCCTCGCGGTTTACATCGAACAGCTCATACCGGGCCTGGACACGGTCGCCGCTTCGGCTGAGCGCGCCCACCAGGACGTATCGCTGGCCGAGCAAACGCCAATCCCGAAAATATACTTCTTCCCGCCTGGATGGCAGGCTCAGCATCTTCTCTGGAGGCAGGGTCCGGAATTCGCCCGTCATGGTCAGATCGGCCTGAACAATGCTGCTGACCTTGTCTCCGGCCGGCATCTGTCCGGACTCAGCGAAGGGCACTACCGCAACAGGAATGGCAGAATCCGCGCCTTCTGTAATTCGGATCAACAGTTCCGCACGGGCTGCCGAAACCGCGAAAAAGGCCAGGGCCATGGCGGCGAGAAGCGTTCTGGACGGTTTGGACCAAATCCGATGTGTCATGGTGTTATCCGCATCCTTATCTCAACCGGCGTGGGTTGAATTCAATCGTAAACTGTCGGAAATACCGTTCAAAGGTATCCCGATCATTGGGTATCGGGTAACGGCTCAGGGAACGCACCGCTCCCAGAGCGGAGTTATCGAACGCGGTGTTGCCGCTACTACTGACCAAACGCACTCCGGCAAGTTCACCCGTCGGTAACAGGGTAATCTGGAGCCGCGCGGTCATCTCTTCCGTGGCCGAAGATGGCGGATACCATGCCTGGCTCAAGCGCTCCCGGATCAGTGCCTGGTATTTCTCGCTCTCAGACAGCATCTGAGCTTCCCGGGCTTTCGCGGCAGCCGCCTCCTGCTGGCGACGCGCTTCCTCTTCCCGAGCCCGTTGAGCCGCCTCCGCCTGCGCCTCAAGCTGCTGCTCCCTGAGCTTCCGCTCTGCCTCGAGACGTTTGCGCTCAGCTTCCTGGCGAGCCAGTTCTTCCTGACGCTTGCGTTCGGCCTCTTCCCGCTTCCGCTGCTCTTCCTGCCGCCGTTTTTCTTCTTCGGCTTTTCGTTTTGCCTCTTCTTGACGCCGTTTTTCTTCCTCAGCTTTTTGCCGGGCCCGTTCCTTGGCTTCCGCTTCCGCCTTCTGACGAGCAGCTTCTGCTTCACGGGCTTTCCGGGCTTCGCGTTCTTTCGCCTCGGCTTCCTGACGCTCACGCTCTTTCTGCTGCTGAAGTCGTTTCTGTTCTTCCTGGCGTTTCTGCTCTGCGATGCGGCGGGCCTCTTCTTCCTGCCGTTGCCGCTCTGCTTCTTCCTCTTGACGTTGCTCTTCGGCACGACGCTCTTCGTCGCGCTTTTGCTGATCGACCGGCTCTACCACCGGGCTTGGTTCAGGCTCCTGCTGGGTAATCAGCCGTGCCGATATGCTTCTGGGTGGCGGCTCATGATCGGTACTGGTCCAGGACCAACCTGCAAGCGCGATACCCAGAATCAACAGGTGCAGCGTTACCGAAAGGGCCACCGGTGATTTCCAGGGTGGCACGCCGGTTGTGGTTACTTCCCGCTGGTGATCTTTCACAACACTCCTGCCCGCACCACTGTCAATTGTCGTCCTGGGGTGATTCAGTGATCAGGCCGATGCTGCTCGCCCCGGCACTCTGTAATTCCGCCATCAGCCTGACAACGGTGCCGTAAGGAACGTTCTCATCGCCGCGCACCAGAATCTCGCTTGAAGTGCGCTGCGAAAGAATTTTGGAAACCTGCGCCCGCAAGTCAGACAACGTCATAGGATCACTGCCCTCGTCACCGATTTCGACGTAGTACGCACCATTCGCATCGACCGAAACAATAATGGACTCAACATCCTTATCAGCCTGAATAGGATCAGAGGTGGTCTGAGGCAGATCGACCTTTACTCCCTGCGTCAGCATCGGGGCGGTAACCATGAAGATGATCAGCAGCACCAACATTACATCAATGTACGGAACCACATTGATCTCCGACATTGGCTTGCGCCGGTTTTCCGGCATCATTCCCATGCCTTTCATAAAGCAGCGCTCCTAAGCTGATCCCTGCCCATGAATTTCCGTGCCCTCATGCGACACCCTTTTCGCTCTGGTGCACGCGACGATGGAGAATGCTGGAAAACTCATCGGCAAAGGTTTCATAGTTCTTCAGCAGTGCATCGGACATGGCCGAGAAACGGTTGTAGGCGATAACCGCCGGTATTGCTGCGAACAAGCCCATAGCGGTTGCGATGAGAGCCTCTGAGATGCCGGGCGCCACTGTGGCCAGGGTTGCCTGCTGAACCTGAGCCAGCCCTCGGAACGAATTCATGATGCCCCAGACGGTACCAAACAGACCGATGTACGGACTGGTTGAGCCGACCGTCGCGAGAAACGGCAGACTCGCCTCCAGCCGCTCATGCTCCCGGGAGAAGGCCACGCGCATCGCCCGTTGAGTACCCTCCATAACTGCATCAGCATCCCGGCTTTGCTGACGCAACCGGGAAAATTCCTTGAAACCGGCCCGGAACAGGGATTCCATGCCGGAAAAGGGGGTTGGATCGGCATTCACCTCACGGTAGAGCTGCCCCAGATCCATGCCTGACCAGAAACGCTCTTCAAACGCCAACTGAGCCCGCTTGGCTTTGCGGAATACCTGCAGGCGCTGGAAAATCAACGCCCAGGACATGATCGATGCCAGGGCCAGCAAAAGCATGACCAGCTGTACCAAGACACCGGCATTGGCAATGAGGTACCAGACTGAAAGTTCTGAATCCACTTCTTACTCCTGGCTCGTTCTGTTTATCGTTTCAGTGGGCTGGACATTCCTGGCCAGCAGTTCCTGCATATTTGTCGGTAACCGGCGGGGACGACCGGAATCAAGCGCTACGCAGGCTACCCGCACATCACTGTCACTCAGCAACTTTCGGTCTTCGGCCCGCATCACACGCTGACGAAAATCCATCCAGACCCTGCCAAAAGCGACCGGTTCAGCAGTGACCAGCAGTTCGTCGTCAAGCTTTGCCGGTACCGCATAGTGAATAGTCAGCCGCTGCACAACATAACTGATATTGTCTGCCAGACCCGCCCTCAGCCCAACTCCGCAACTGCGCACCCATTCGGTTCGGGCCCGCTCCATGTAATGGAGATATTTGGCATGAAATACGATACCGCCGGCGTCGGTATCCTCAATATAGACCCGGATTGGCAGCTCGAAACGTGCTTCTGGCCCCTGCTCAACCAAAAAGATCGTCCTCCCTGCCGGACTTCGGCGGAATGACGCCAAAGTGCTGATAGGCGTTGGAGGTCACCATCCGTCCCCGCGGGGTCCGGACCATGTAACCCTGCTGTATCAGGAAGGGCTCAAGCACATCCTCGATCGTGCCGCGCTCCTCACTGATTGCCGCCGCAAGGCTCTCGACACCGACAGGCCCACCGTCGAACTTTTCGATCATGGCCAACAGCAGTCGACGGTCCATATGGTCGAAACCCTGGTTATCCACTTTCAACATGTTCAGGGCCTGATCCGCTATGTCGGAAGTAATCTGACCGTCGGCGCGGACCTCCGCAAAATCCCGCACACGGCGCAACAAACGGTTGGCGATCCGTGGCGTGCCCCTTGACCGGCGGGCGATTTCAAATGCGCCTGCCTCATCAACGGCAACCGAAGAAAGTCGCGCTGAACGCAAAATGATGCTGGTGAGATCTTCGGTGTTGTAGAACTCCAGACGCTGGACAATCCCGAAGCGATCCCGCAAGGGCGATGTCAGCAATCCCGCGCGGGTTGTAGCCCCAACAAGGGTGAACGGCGGCAGGTCCAACTTGATGGAACGGGCAGCCGGACCCTCACCAATCATGATATCGAGCTGGTAATCTTCCATCGCGGGATAGAGGACTTCTTCTACGGCGGCGCTGAGACGGTGAATCTCGTCGATGAAGAGAACGTCACCTTCTTCGAGATTGGTAAGCATTGCTGCCAGGTCCCCGGCTTTTTCAAGCACCGGACCGGAGGTTGTCTTGATGGATACACCCATCTCATTGGCAATGATATTGGCCAGGGTTGTCTTGCCCAGACCGGGCGGGCCAAAGATCAGAACATGATCCAGGGCTTCCTGGCGGCCCCTTGCGGCAGATATAAATATATCCATCTGCTCACGGACCGTAGGCTGGCCAACATATTCAGCCAGCAGGGTCGGGCGAATGGCCCTGTCCTGTACTTCCTCGTATTCACCGGCCCGGGCCGAGATCAACCGGTCGGATTCGATCATGGCATCACCCATAGTTTGGGAATCAACATCGTGCCTCACGTTTGCCCGCTATTCCAGCGCAGCACCAATTGTACAAAGGGGTTTGCAGGTGTCACGTTACGCTCTCTACAGGTTCGCGACAGGTTTTTTCGATCAGGCCGGTATCATGTTTCGCAGGGCCAGACGGATGAGGGTTTCGCTGTTCATGCCCTCCTCGGCCACTTTGCTGATGGCCTTGGCGGCCTCCTGGGGCTTGTAGCCCAGCGCAATCAGTGCGGCTTCCGCTTCCTCGGTCGCTGCCGGCCCGAGAGATGGACCCTGACCGCCCATTTGATCCAGCCCTGTCGTCTCAAGCGACGTTGGCACAAATTGCCCTTCAAGTTGCCCTATCCGGTCCGTCATTTCAATAAGAAGCCGTTCTGCGGTTTTCTTGCCAACACCAGGAAGTTTGACCAGTGAGGCGGAGTCGCGGTTCTCGACGCAGCGAATAAACTGCTGGGCGTCCAGACCGGAAAGAATGCCGACCGCCAGTTTCGGGCCAACACCGTTGACCTTGATTAGCAAGCGGAACAGGTCCCGGTCCAGGCTGGAGGCAAAACCGTACAGGCTCTGGGCATCTTCGCGGACGGCAAAATGGGTGTGCAGGGTCACTTCATCGCCGGTTTCCGGCAGATGAAAGAAAGTGGTGTAGGGAATATCGACTTCGTACCCCAGACCGGCGCATTCAACCAGCGCCTGGCCCGGAGCCTTTTCAACCAGAATACCTCGGATACGACCAATCAAGCTGAATCTCCTGTCGCTCCTGTGAGCGGTTTATTGTTGTCGCACGCGACCACTTCTGACCTTGCCGGCCCCACTGGCCACCCGCAGAATACTCTGGCTCATGTGGGCATGGCACATGGCAATTGCCAGCGCATCGGCCGCATCGGCCTGGGGCTTGCGTGAGAGTGAGAGCAACACCTGAACCATGTGCTGCACCTGGGACTTGTCTGCGCCACCTTTGCCAACCACCGCCTGCTTTACCTGCCTTGCGGAGTACTCATGAACCGCCAGCCCACTGTTGGCGGCACTGACGATGGCCGCACCACGGGCCTGGCCAAGTTTCAGGGCGGAGTCAGGATTGCGGGCCATGAACACTTGCTCAATGGCGAATTCTTCCGGTCGGTACTCTCCGATCAGGGTGGCAAGGCTCTGAAAGATCGTCTGAAGGCGCTCCGCCATGGGCTTCTCCCCCACCCGGATACAGCCACTGTCGATGTACTCGATGTGTCGACCATCCGCCCGAATGACGCCGTAACCGGTAATTCGTGATCCCGGATCAACGCCAAGAATTATCGCCACATCAATGCCCCTGACTGGTCACAGCGATTCCATGATCTCGCTGGAGATATCCGCGTTGTGATAGACATTCTGAACATCGTCCAGATCTTCGAGCATATCAATGAGCTTGAGGATGGTTTCTGCGCCGTCCCGATCCAGCTCCACCCGCGTGGATGGAACCATGGTTACTTCGGCATTGTCAGGTACCAGCCCTGCATTGACCAGCGATTCCTTTACGTCCAGAAACTGCTCGGGCGTGGTGACAATTTCCCAGGATCCGTCGTCCTGGGCCGCAAGATCTTCGGCACCGGCGTTGAGTACGGCTTCCACGAGCCTGTCCTCGTCCCACTCCGGGCCGTAGCTTATGATGCCCTGCTTGCTGAACAGGTAGGCCACCGATCCGTCGGTACCAAGATTGCCACCCATTTTGTTGAACGCGTGGCGGATTTCGGCAACAGAACGGTTTTTGTTATCGGTCATGACTTCCACGAATATCGCCACTCCGCCCGGGCCGTAGCCTTCGTAGGTCAGCTCTTCGTAGTTGTCGTCATCGCCACCACCGGCGCCGCGCTCTACCGCGCGCTCGATGGTGTCTTTTTTCATATTCGCGGTGAGCGCCTTGTCGATGACCGCGCGCAGACGGGGATTATCATCGGGATTCCCCCCGCCCTGGCGCGCGGCTACGGTCAGCTCACGAATGATTTTGGTGAAGATCTTGCCCCGCCTGGCATCCTGTGCTGCCTTGCGGTGCTTGATGTTGGCCCACTTACTGTGACCCGCCATACAGCTCCTCCCTTAAATCAAAGCACTGACTTACTCGTTGCCCTCGCCGGCTTCCGCCTTGTTGCCTTCAACCGGCTTCGAAGGCTTGCGCAGGCGGATGTGCAGCTCTCGCAGCTGCTTCTCATCCACTTCGCCGGGCGCCTGGGTCATCAGACAGGTGGCGCTCTGGGTTTTCGGGAATGCGATGACGTCACGGATGGACGAAGCGCCGGTCATCAGCATGACCAGACGGTCCAGCCCGAACGCCAGACCACCGTGGGGCGGGCAACCGAACTTCAGGGCGTCCAGCAGGAAGCCGAACTTGGCCCGGGCTTCTTCTTCACCGATACCCAGGATACGGAATACCGCTTCCTGCATTTTCTCATCGTGGATACGGATGGAACCGCCGCCCAGCTCGGTGCCGTTCAACACCATATCGTAGGCGCGGGAGAGTGCGTTGGCCGGGTCTGAGGCCAGATCTTCCGGGCTGCAGGAAGGCGCGGTGAACGGGTGGTGAATCGCTGTCAGGCCGCCGTCCGGAGTCTCCTCAAACATCGGGAAATCAACCACCCACAGCGGCGCCCATTCACTGGTCAGCATATCCAGGTCGTGACCAACCTTGATTCGCAGCGCACCCAGTGCCTCATTAACCACCGTGGTCTTGTCAGCGCCGAAGAAAACGATGTCGCCATCTTCTGCGCCAACCCGTTCCATGATTCCCTGCACGACCTCTTCGCCCAGGAACTTGATGATCGGAGACTGCAGGCCTTCGACGCCCTTGGACAGGTCATTTACCTTGATATAGGCGAGACCTTTGGCACCGTATATGCCGACAAATTTGGTGTAGTCGTCAATCTGTTTGCGGCTCAGATCGCCACCTTTCGGCACCCTGAGGGCGGCGACTCGGCCTTTGCGATCCTTGGCCGGGCCGGCAAAAACCTTGAAGTCGACGCTTTCGACCAGATCCGCCACATCAACCAGTTCCAGAGGGATGCGAAGGTCCGGTTTGTCACTGCCGTAACGCTGCATGGCCTCGAAGTGCGGCATACGCGGGAACGACGGCAGCTCAACATCCAGCACATCCTTGAACAGCGCCCGGATCATGTCTTCGTTCAGCTTCATCAGAGTCTCTTCATCAATAAAAGAGGCCTCGATGTCTACCTGGGTAAACTCCGGCTGACGGTCTGCGCGCAGGTCTTCATCCCGGAAACACTTGGCGATCTGGTAGTAACGGTCGACACCAGACACCATCAGGAGCTGCTTGAACAACTGCGGCGACTGCGGCAGTGCAAAGAAGGATCCCTCGTGGGTACGGCTCGGCACCAGGTAATCCCGCGCACCTTCCGGCGTGGCACGGGTCAGGATGGGGGTTTCCACATCCATGAAGCCGTTGCTGTCCAGGTAGTTACGGATGTAGCTGGTTACCCGGGAACGGAAACGCAGGCGGTTGATCATTTCAGGGCGACGCAGGTCCACAAACCGATAGCGCAGACGCACGTCCTCGCCTACGTCCACATGCTCGTCCAGCGGGAACGGCGGCGTTGCCGCGGCGTTCAGGATGCTCAGTTCCTTGCCCAGAAGCTCAACCTGCCCGGTCGGCATGTTGTTGTTCTCGGTGCCGGCAGGACGACGACGCACCCGACCAGTGACCTTGATCACGAACTCGCTACGAACTTTCTCCGCGAGCGCAAAGCTCTCAGGGGTATCAGGATCAACAACCACCTGCGACATACCATCCCGATCCCGCAGATCCAGGAAGATAACCCCACCGTGGTCACGGCGGCGGTGGACCCATCCGCAAAGTGTGACTTCCTGATCGATGTAGGATTCGTTAATCCCACCGCAATAATGACTGCGCATACCGGTTCCCGTTACGTTTAATGTGTTCGAATTTGGTGCTTGTATGTGCCCGCTCAAAAAATGAAGCGACCATAGCGGAAAAGCCGCCCATTATAAACACAATGACGCTGAAAATCAGGCGTACTGGCAAGCAAATCAGGTAGCCGGATGACTGCAGGTTTTCAGCCCGCTAGAATGCTTCCTTTTCCAAAGGCGGATGGAGTCTGACGTTGGCCACCAGAGCGGAGCAGAAACTGAAAACCCGGCGGGCACTGATGGATGCAGCGCTCTCGCAACTGAGCGCTGATCGGGGCTTTGGCAGCCTGAGTTTGCGGGAAGTTGCCCGGGAAGCGGGCATCGCCCCTACGTCTTTCTACCGGCACTTTGCGGAGCTTGATGAACTGGGCCTGGCTCTGGTGGACGAAGGTGGCGTTGCGTTGAGGCAACTGATGCGTCAGGCCCGAAAGCGGATTGCCCGTGACGGTGGCAGCGCCATTTCGACGTCCGTGGAAACATTCATGGAGTACCTGGGCAACAACGCGAATCTGTTCCGGCTCATGCTTCGGGAAAGAACCGGAGTGTCCAAGCCTTTTCGGACAGCGGTTAAGGCCGAGATTGATCATTTTGTCACCGAACTGGCGGACGACCTTCGGCGGATTGCAGAAGAACAGAACAAGCCACTCTCAGAGGCCAGGCTGGTGGCCGAATCCATGGTCACGCTGGTCTTCAATCAGGGAGCTGAAGCCTTGGATGCAACGCCGGCGGAGCGTGAAGAGCTGAAGGCCAAGCTGAAAACCGAGCTCAGAATGATATTGGTCGGATCCCAGACACTGGCGAAACGTCAGTAACCTGCCCTGCGACTAAACGCCGGCCTGGAGCTCGGCAAGCAACGGAGCCAGCCGCTGCCGGACCTGCTCCAACTCCTTTTCGGAATAAGGCACCGGCGCCTGCTTGCCCCATATCGGGCCCGGCCAGGCCGGATCGCCCTCAAATCGCACGATGTGATGAAGATGAAGCTGGGTCACCATGTTGCCGAGGGCAGCGACGTTCATCTTGTCGCCACCAAAAGCATCCATCATGGTTTCACTGAGGGCCGAGGACTCGCGGACCAGCTGGTGCTGCTGATCCGCCGACAACTGGTATATCTCCCGGATCCCGGCAACCGCCGGCACCAAGAGCACCCACGGCCAGGTACTGTCGTTCATCAGCCGGATTTCACACAGCGAGGTGCTTCCAAGGCCAATTGTGTCGGCCTCCAGTCGCTCATGTAATCGGAAAACCACCGGCTCACTCATGATCCCCTCCCGTTATCGGTATATCAGTCCGAGTGGAACTGTGTGCGGCCACGGCCAATGGCGTAGTAAATGAGGCCGTAGCGATCAAGCATTTCCGGTTCATACAGGTTACGGCCGTCAAAGACCACCGGCTCACGGATGGTCGCGGCAATGGATTCGAAGTCCGGCGAACGGAATTCTTTCCACTCGGTGCAGATAGCGAGGACATCCGCCCCCTTAATAGCCTGTTCTTTAGTGCCGCACAGGGTCAGGCCATCCTGGTCACCATAAAGTCGCTGGGTCTCCTCCATGGCCTCCGGGTCAAAAGCCTGGACCCTGGCGCCGGCTTTCCAGAGATCTTCCATCAGGGTGCGGGAGGAAGCTTCGCGCATGTCATCGGTGTTGGGTTTGAACGCCAGCCCCCAGATGGCAACAACCTTGCCATTCAGATCGCCCCCAAAATAATGGCTGATCTTGTCGAACAGCACGTGCTTCTGGGCGTAGTTAACACCTTCCACGGCATTGAGCAGCCGCGCGTCGTAGCCACAGTCACTGGCGGTTCGGGCCAGGGCCTGAACATCCTTCGGGAAACAGGAACCGCCGTAACCGCAACCCGGGTAGATGAAGTGATAACCAATGCGTGGGTCGGAACCAATGCCCCGGCGCACCGCTTCAATATCGGCTCCCAGCCGCTCTGCCAGGTTGGCGATTTCGTTCATAAAGCTGATCTTGGTGGCCAGCATGGAGTTGGCCGCATACTTGGTGAGCTCCGCGGACCGCAGGTCCATAAAGATCATACGGTCGTGATTGCGGTTGAACGGGTAGTAGACTTCGCGCAGCAACTCCGCCGCCCGCTCGCTGTCGGTGCCGACAATAATACGATCCGGCTTCATGAAATCGTTGATAGCCGCCCCTTCCTTGAGGAACTCCGGGTTGGACACCACATCAAACTCCAGCTCCAGACCTCGACGGTCCAGCTGGGCGCGAACCGCCGCTTTTACTTTGTCGCCGGTACCGACCGGTACGGTGGACTTGTCGACCACCACCTTGTAGTCCTCCATGTGCTCGCCAATGGAACGGGCCACAGCGGTAACATATTGTAGGTCGGCAGAGCCGTCTTCGTCGGGAGGCGTGCCCACGGCAATAAACTGCAAGGTTCCGTGGCGAACCGCTTCTTCTGTATCGGTTGTGAAGGAAAGGCGACCCGCTTCAACCGTGTGCTTTACGATACTTTCCAGGCCAGGTTCGTAAATGGGGATGTGACCGTTTTTCAGCTTCTCAATCTTGCCCTGGTCAACATCCATACACAGAACGTTATGGCCAACATCTGCCAGACATGCGCCGGTTACCAGGCCCACATAACCTGTTCCAAAAATCGTTATTTTCATCCTTTAAATCCCGAGACAAATACAGAAAAGTTATTGGGTGTCGTCTGTTTTTTTCTTCTGCCAGATCGCTTCCCACGCCAAAGCCGTGCCGACAATGGTATCCAGGTCGTCGTAATCAGGCTGCCAGGCCAGGGTCTGGCGAATGAGCGTGTTGTCGGCCATCAGCGCCGCCGGGTCGCCAGCACGGCGACCGGTTTCGGTGACCGGAAAATCAACGCCGGATTGCGCCTTGACCACATCAATCACTTCCCGAACCGTAAAGCCGCGACCATAGCCGCAGTTCATGACCTTCGAATCACCACCGTCTGCCATGAAGTCCAACGCCATCACATGGGCTTTGGCCAGATCTTCCACATGGATGTAGTCGCGAATGCAGGTACCGTCCCGGGTATCGTAATCGGTACCGAAGACACTCATACCATCACGCTGTCCGGTCACGCACTCGCAGGCCACCTTGATAAGATGCGTGGCTTCAGGCGTGGCCTGACCAAGCAGCCCTTCCGGATTGGCGCCCGCCACATTGAAATAACGGAGAATCACGTAGTTGAGGCTGGAGGCTGCGGCGAGATCCATGATCATCCGCTCGCTCATCATCTTGGAAGCGCCATACGGGTTGATCGGAGCCAGCGGCAGATCCTCGGTGAGCACTGTTTGCTCGGGCATGCCATAGACGGCCGCCGTGGAGGAAAACACCATGAAGGGCACTTCGTGTTTTTCGATCGCCTTCAGCAGGTTCAGGGTATTGCGGGTGTTGTTGCTGTAGTACTTCAGGGGGTTGGCGACGGATTCCGGCACCACAATGTTGGCTGCAAAATGCAGAACCGCCTCAAACCGGTGTCGGGAGAACAAGTCCTCGACGGCCGCCTCATCGGCCAGATCACCGACCACCAGTTCGCCGGCGGTTACCGCCCAGCGGTAGCCCGTGGAGAGGTTATCAAACACCACGATATCGTGACCGGCATGGCCGAGCTGACGGACCACATGACTGCCAATATATCCGGCTCCGCCGGTAACGAGGACTTTCATAGGCGAGAACTACTCCTTCCCTGAATTCTGTTTGCGCAAACGCCGGATCTCTGCCCGGCGCCGACTGAAAAACTCACTGATGACCTGGCTGCACTCATCCGAGAGAACACCACCAACGGCGGTCACGTCCCAGTTCAGATGGGGCTCTTCAAGCGTTCGGCGTGCAGATTCTATCGCGCCTGCCTTGGGCTCACTGGCACCGTACACAAGCCGACTGATTCGGCCATGAACGATGGCACCGACGCACATGGTACAGGGCTCCAGAGTAACGTAAAGCGTGGCTTCGGGCAGCCGATAATTGCCCACCCTGGCAGCGGCATCGCGCAGGGCCCGGATTTCTGCATGGGCCGTGGGATCGCAACCGGAAATCGGCGCGTTAAAACCAGCGCCGATCTCCTTGCCGTCCAGAACCACCACAGCGCCAACAGGCACCTCGCCTTTTTCTGAGGCTTCGCCGGCCAGCTGAAGCGCCCTAGTCATCCAGTATTTGTCTTCCGCTGTCACCTCAGACATCGGACCCGGTCACCTGCCGATTATTCCCACTCAATCGTTGCCGGCGGCTTGGACGAAACATCATAGGTCACCCGGGAAACGCCAGTGATCTCGTTGATAATCCGGTTTGAGACGGTCTCCAACAAATCATACGGCAGATGCGCCCAGCGGGCGGTCATGAAATCGATGGTTTCAACAGCACGCAGGGCCACTACGTATTCGTAGCGGCGGGCATCTCCTACCACGCCCACCGACTTGACCGGCAGGAATACCGCAAAGGCCTGGCTGGTCTTGTGGTAGAAATCGGCGCGATGAAGCTCTTCCAGGAAGATGGCATCTGCCTTGCGCAGGATATCGGCGTATTCCTTTTTCACTTCGCCAAGAATACGCACGCCCAGGCCCGGCCCCGGGAACGGGTGACGGTACACCATGTCGTATGGCAAGCCGAGTTCAAGGCCAATTCGGCGGACTTCATCTTTGAAAAGCTCCCGCAGCGGCTCAACCAGCTTCATTTTCATGGTTTCCGGCAGGCCACCCACGTTGTGGTGGGACTTGATGACATGGGCCTTCCCGGTCTTGGATGCGGCAGACTCGATCACATCCGGATAGATCGTGCCCTGGGCCAGCCAGTTCACGTCCTTGATATTGGCAGCCTCATCGTCGAATACGTCGATAAAGGTGTTGCCGATAATCTTGCGTTTCTGTTCGGGATCAGCGACACCCTTGAGCTTGGACAGGAACAGGTCTTCCGAGTCGACCCGAATCACCTTTACACCCATATTGCTGGCGAACATGTCCATCACCTGATCGCCTTCGTGCAGACGCAGCAGACCATTGTCCACAAAGACACAGGTCAGCTGATCACCGATTGCGCGGTGCAGCAGTGCTGCCGTCACCGAGGAATCGACACCACCGGACAAACCAAGCAATACCTTGTCGCTGCCCACCTGCTCGCGAATTTTCTGAACCGCATCATCAACGATCTTGGCCGGTGTCCAGAGCGCTTCGCAGTTACAGATAGTCAGGATGAAGTGCTCGAGAATCCGCTTGCCCTGAAGGGTGTGGGTTACTTCGGGGTGGAACTGAACACCGTAAAGGTTCCGGCTGAGATCCTGCATTGCAGAAATCGGCGCACTCTCGGTAGAGGCCAGAAGCTCAAAGCCCTCGGGCATCGCCACCACCTTGTCTCCGTGGCTCATCCATACATCCAGCAACGACTCACCTGCCGGCGTCAGATGGTCAGTGATATCGGCCAGGAGCGGGCCCTTGGCGCGCACCTTGACCTGGGCATAGCCAAACTCACGCTTCTCTGAACTGGCAACGCGGCCTCCAAGCTGCTCTGCCATGGTCTGCATGCCGTAACAGATGCCGAGAATCGGAATACCGCGGTCAAACAATCCTTCCGGCGCCCGGGGTCCGCCCAGCTGAGTTACCGACTCCGGACCACCGGCAAGAATAATCCCTTTGGGATTGAATTCATTTAGCTCTTCATCGGTGATATCGAACGCCTTGATTTCACAGTAAACGCCGATCTCGCGAACACGGCGGGCAATCAGCTGGGTGTACTGGGAACCGAAATCGAGAATCAGGATGCGGTGGTCGTGAATGTTCTGGGCCATGGAGTCCTCGGAGCTGAATAAACAACGCGGCCCTCTGGGGGCCGCGTCTGGTGGGGCAATGATTAACCGATACGGTAGTTGGGCGCTTCTTTGGTAATGGTCACGTCGTGAACATGGCTCTCTCGCATGCCGGCGTTGGTAATGCGCACAAATTCCGGTTTGGTACGCATTTCTTCCATGGTGGCACTACCGGTGTAGCCCATGGATGCTCGCAGACCACCAATGAGCTGATGCACGATGTTGCGCATCGGGCCTTTGCAGGCCACGCGGCCCTCGATGCCTTCCGGCACGAGCTTCTCGATGCCTTTGCTGGCGTCCTGGAAGTAACGGTCGCTGGAACCCTGCCCCATGGCGCCGATAGAACCCATGCCCCGGTACGCTTTGTAACTGCGGCCCTGGAACAGTTCGACTTCACCCGGAGCTTCATCGGTGCCAGCCAGCAGGCTGCCGATCATGACGCTGTGGGCGCCCGCGGCAATGGCCTTGGCAATGTCGCCAGAGAACCGGATACCACCATCGGCAATCAGCGGTACGCCACGGTCTTTAAGGGCGGCCGCAACGTTGGACACCGCAGAAATCTGGGGCACACCGATACCGGCCACAATACGGGTGGTACAGATGGATCCGGGACCGATGCCTACCTTGACGGCATCCGCTCCGGCGTCTGCCAGGGCGATTGCTGCGTGGGAAGTAGCAATGTTACCGCCAATCACCTGAACATCCGGGAAATTCTGTTTGATCCAGCGGACACGCTCCATAACACCACGGGAATGGCCGTGGGCGGTGTCGACCACGATTACGTCAACGCCGGCCTCAGCCAGTGCGGTAATCCGCGCCTCAGTGTCGCCACCGGTGCTGACGGCCGCGCCAACTCTCAAACGGCCCTGGTCGTCTTTACATGCCAGCGGATAATCCTTGGCTTTCTGGATATCCTTCACGGTAATCAGGCCGCGCAGCTCAAAGTTGTCGTTGACGACCAGAACCTTTTCGATCCGATGGCGATGCAGCAGCTCTTTCACTTCCTCAAGGCAGGCCCCTTCCTTGACCGTTACCAGCTTCTCCTTCGGCGTCATGATTTCCCGAACCAGCGTATCCATACGACTTTCAAACCGGATGTCACGGCCAGTCACGATACCGATCAGGTCGTGACCATCGACAACCGGCAGGCCTGAGATGCTGTTTGCCATGGTGATATCCACGAGTTCCCGAACGGTGGTCTCAGGCGAAACGGTAATCGGATCCTTCACCACACCACTTTCGAACTTCTTGACCTTGCGAACAGCCGCAGCCTGTTGCTCAACGGTCATGTTCTTGTGCATGATGCCGATACCGCCTTCCTGGGCCATGGCGATGGCCAACTCTGCGTCAGTAACGGTATCCATGGCGGATGACAGAAGAGGAATATTGAGGGTGATATCCTTGGTCAGTTGAGTCTGAAGACTGACCTCGTGGGGCAGAACTTCTGAATATCCGGGAACCAGCAGAACGTCATCAAATGTGAGGGCTTCTTCGGCAATTCGCAGCATTGGGATCCGCCTTTTGATCGTGCTAAGTTGGGAATTTCCGTGCCGTACCCGCCGCGGTACGACAAAGCAAAATCCTTAATCGATCTATTATAATGGGGCTCTCGGAGACAGTAAACCGGCCCGTTTTTAAGGTTCGATTGCATCTTTTTGAAATTTCGCTATTTTTACCCTCCCTATTTTCGGCTATTGCGTATGTATAACGACGGATCAGGACCGGCAACGCCGCATTTTCAGGACACCCGGCCCCGGGCACTCAGTGTCAGTGAACTGAACCATCAGGCCAGGCACCTGCTGGAGTCCAGCTTTATGCAGGTATGGGTCGAAGGTGAACTCTCAGGGTTTTCACGCCCCTCTTCCGGACACTGGTACTTTTCCCTGAAAGACCGCAAATGCCAGGTTCGCTGCGCCATGTTCCGGGGCATGAACCAGCGCATTCGCACACCACCGAAAGAGGGAGATCAGGTGCGGATCCGTGGCAAAGTGACGCTTTATGAAAACCGCGGTGATTTCCAGATTATCGTTGAACACATTGAGCCTGCGGGCCTCGGCGCTTTGCAACAGGCGTTCGAGGAGCTCAAGCGTAAGCTGTTGGCCGAGGGGCTGTTTGAACAGGCCCGCAAGAAGTCGCTGCCGTCACTGCCCAGACACATTGGCGTAGTCACCTCACCCACCGGCGCCGCGATCCACGACATACTCACCGTTCTCGCCCGGCGATGCCCCGCTATACCGGTAACGCTCTATCCCACTGCCGTGCAGGGCAAAGCGGCTACCGCAGACATCGTGCGAGCCATCGAATCCGCCCAGAACCACGGCGCTGCCGATGTGCTGATTATCGGCCGTGGCGGTGGTTCCCTGGAGGATCTCTGGTGTTTCAATGAAGAAGCGGTAGCCCGTGCCATTGCTGACTGCCGGATTCCCACCGTCAGCGCAGTTGGTCACGAAGTGGATGTCACCATTGCAGATTTCGTGGCCGATCTTCGGGCGCCGACACCCTCGGCGGCGGCCGAGAAGATTTCACCGGATCAGTCTGACTGGCTCAGACAACTCCGTGAGCGGGAATTCCGTCTATCTAACGCGATGGGGCTTGCCCTGAAGCGTCTGGGCACCCAGCTCGGACATCTGAGCGCACGGTTACGGGACCCCAGGAGGGAGCTTCTCGAGAAAGCACAGCGCATGGATGACCTGGAAATGCGCCTCCAGAAGGCCATCCGACAACGCCTCATAACCGTTGGCGTGCGCAACGATCACCTGCGCCAGAGACTGGTCATGCAGTCACCCCGCCGCCAGGTCTCGGATAGCCAGGAAGGCCTCCGACGCGTGAGCGAGCGACTGACTGCTGTCATCCATCAGACACTGAGACAGCGCCGGGACAACCTTGAGCACGCTGCGCAGACCCTGAACGTGGTCAGCCCTCTGGCGACGCTGGGCCGAGGCTATGCCATTGTCCGCGACAGTCAGGGGAACATCATCCGTGACGCATCTGACGTCGGCCAGGGCGACACCATTTCGGCCCGTGTTGCCAAGGGTGAAATGACGGCAAAGGTGACTTCGGTCAAATCTGCGGACCTAAACCCGCCAGACTAAGCCTATGGTCTACTAGTCCATGATTTCAAACGGCCTAAAGTTGTCAGGAAACGTATTAAAACAACAACAGGCACGATGAGGTGGAATGTATGGACTACCACTCAGAGTTCCGGCGGTCGATAGACAAACCGGACGAATTCTGGCGTGAACAGGCGGAAAAAATTGACTGGATCGAACCGCCGAAAACCATCTGGCAGCCAACCGACAATGGGCACGGGCAGTGGTTCCCTGATGGCACCCTGAACACCTGCGATGTCGCCCTGGATGCGAACCTCCGTGCAGGCCGAGGCGACCAGCAAGCCCTGATCTACGATTCTCCGGTTACCGATACCCAGCGTTCCTACACCTATAACGAACTGACCGACGAAGTGGCCCGGTTCGCCGGTGCCCTGAAGGACCGCGGTATCACCAAGGGTGACCGGGTCATCATCTACATGCCGATGATCCCGGAAGCCGTCATTGCAATGCTGGGCTGCGCGCGGATTGGCGCTATTCATTCTGTGGTCTTTGGCGGTTTTGCTGCCCATGAACTTGCGGTTCGCATTGATGACGCGAAACCGAAGGCAGTGATTACCGCTTCCTGCGGTATCGAAGTCACCAAACTGATTGAGTACAAGCCTCTGGTCAACAAGGCCATCGACCAGGCCAGCCACAAACCCGAAACCTGCATTGTGTACCAGCGCCCACAGGTGAAGGCCGACCTTCAGGCGGGCCGGGACCACGACTGGAACGAGTTGATGAAAACGGCTGAGCCGACCGATCCGGTGCCCGTGAAGTCAACAGACCCGCTCTATATCCTGTACACCTCCGGCACTACCGGTAAGCCCAAGGGTGTAGTGCGTGATAACGGTGGTCACGCGGTTGCGCTGAACTACAGCATGAAGCTGGTCTACGACGCCAAACCCGGTGATGTTTACTGGGCGGCCTCCGACGTTGGCTGGGTGGTTGGCCACAGCTATATTGTTTACGCCCCGCTGTTTGCAGGCTGCACCACCATCATGTACGAGGGCAAACCGGTGAAAACTCCGGATGCCGGCGCATTCTGGCGCGTGGTTCAAGACCATAAGGTTAATATGCTGTTTACCGCCCCGACCGCATTCCGCGCCGTTCGCAAGGAAGATCCGGAAGCGGATCAGCTGTCACGCTACGATATCAGTTCATTGAAACGCCTGTTCCTTGCCGGCGAACGCCTGGATCCAGCCACCTATGAATGGCTGAAGGAACATACTGGCCTCCCGGTTCTCGACCACTGGTGGCAGACCGAAACCGGCTGGGCCATTTGCTGTAATCCGGTAGGTATCGAAATGATGGCCACCAAACCGGGTTCGGCGACCGTGCCCTCCCCCGGTTACAACGTTCAGGTGGTCGACATGAACGGCAGCCAGATGCCTGCAGGCGAGCAGGGCCAGATTGCGGTGAAACTGCCCCTGCCACCAGGCTGCATGGTTACAGTCTGGGGCGACGACGAGCGATTCCGCAAAACCTACCTGGACCCGATATCGGGATTCTACAGCTCCGGCGACGGCGGCTTCATTGACGATGACGGGTACGTGTTCGTTATGGGTCGTACCGATGACGTTATCAATGTGGCCGGCCACCGGCTTTCCACCGGCGAGATGGAGGAAGTGGTAGCCTCCCATCCGGCCGTGGCCGAGTGCTGCGTAGTGGGTGCGCACGATGATATGAAGGGGCAGATCCCCATCGGACTGGTTCTGATCAAGGACGGCGCAACCATCGACCATGACGAACTGGAAGATGAGCTGGTGGAGATGGTTCGCGACAAGATTGGTGCCATTGCCTGTTTCCGGCGCGCCCTGGTGGTAGATCGCCTGCCCAAGACACGTTCCGGCAAGATCCTCAGGCGGGTTATCCGTCAGATCGCTGATGGCGAGGAGTACTCGGTTCCCAGCACCATTGATGATCCGGCCATTCTGGAAGAAATCAGCGAGCAATTCCGCCACTAACGGAAGCGTCCTGAACCCCGCCCGCCCCCGGCAAACGGGAGGCGGGCATTTTTTGTTCAACTGAGGCCCAACCCGTTGTTTTTGCCCAGATTAAAACCCGCATAAAAGGTGCAAAATTTCGTTGACGCCCCTCAAAGTCGGTCTATACTGAAATTGCTGTGAAAATACAGCGGTATTTGGTGAATGCGTTTCAACGTCCTGCCGAAGTGCTCTTCGTTGCCCCTTCCTCAGTACTCTCTGGATTTCTCAGCAACGATTCCATGTGGAATTTTGAAGGTCCCGTGAGGGCAAATTACAGAAATACAGGAAAGATCAATGTCCGATACTAAAACCGGCCACGTTAAGTGGTTTAACGAGTCCAAAGGCTTTGGCTTCATCGCTCAGGACGGTGGCAGCGACGTGTTTGTTCACTACAGCGCAATCAATGCAAGCGGTTTCCGTACCCTGACCGAAGGTCAACAGGTACAGTTTACCGTAACACAGGGACCGAAAGGCCCACAGGCGGAAAACGTTACCCCGGTTTGAGGGTCTACGCTCCGTCCTTTGCCCCTCACGGGCATCGGAAAACTAACAAGCCGGCATTCGTGCCGGCTTGTGTCGTCAGGATGGCAGGTTTTCAGGCACCCGCCGTTTCAGCCTCCGCTTCTGCCTCAGGCATTTCGACACCCACCGCCTGGGCTACCGCCGAAAACAAGGCCTGCAAGGTGGCAGACGTCGTGTCTTCTGCCAGTGCCGCTGCACTGCAATGCATATCGTTTGCGGTCAACCGAATACAGGCCAGGGCGTTGGCCTTGGTGCCCTCACCCAAGGCAAACTCGTCGTAAGCTTCAACTGCAATGGAGATACCAAAACGCTTCTCCAGCGCTTCCGATACCGCCTCCACAGCGCCCAGCCCATGACCATCCAGGCGAACCGGCGACGCATCACGACCCACCGACACCTCGGCGTGAACGCCTTCTTCGTCCCGATGCAGGTCGTAGGAGCGCAGAGCCCAATCGACGTGGACTTTCAGATAGCGATCCTCGAACAGGCGATGAATGGTCAGTGAGTCGATCTCACCGCCGTTGGTTTCCGCCTCTCTCTGGACCACCTTGCTGAACTCGATCTGCAACCAGCGTGGCAGGCTGATGTTGTAATCCCGCTCCAGCACATAGGCGACACCGCCCTTGCCAGACTGACTGTTGATGCGAACCACTTCCTCGTAGCGCCGGCCGACGTCAAACGGATCAATAGGCAGGTAGGCGACATGCCAGGTCTCGCCATCCTTGCGACGTGCCAGACACTTGCGAATGGCATCCTGATGGCTGCCGGAGAAGGCAGTGAAGACCAGCTCGCCGGCGTAGGGATGGCGCGGATGGGTGGAAATCTCGGTACAGGCCTCAACCACCTCGGTGATCTCCGCCATGCCAGACAAATCCAGAGTTGGATCAATGCCCTGGGAATAAAGGTTCATGGCCATGGTTACCAGGTCCATGTTGCCGGTGCGCTCACCGTTGCCCATCAGGGTGCCCTCAACCCGGTCGGCCCCGGCCATCACCGCCAGTTCGGCGGCGGCCACGGCGCAGCCACGGTCGTTATGGGTGTGCACACTGATGCTGATGTGCTCCCGGCGCTGGATGTTGTCGCAGATCCATTCAATCTGGTCCGCGAACACATTGGGTGTCGCCATCTCAACGGTGGCAGGCAGATTTACGATCATCGCCTGGCCCTCTTCAGGACGCCAGACCTCGCTCACCGCATCAATCACTTCTGCGGCGAAATCCAGCTCGGTACCGGTAAAGCTTTCCGGTGAATACTGGAAGGTCCACTCGGTCTCCGGGTGGCGCGCGGCGATGTCGCGGACCAGTTGCGCGCCATTGACGGCAATATCCCTGATGCCATCGCGATCCAGACCAAATACCTGCTCCCGCTGCACCGTAGAGGTAGAGTTATACACGTGGACGATCGCCTTGCGGGTTCCGGCCAGGGCTTCGTAGGTGCGTTCGATCAGTTCAGGACGGGCCTGGGTCAGCACCTGAATCTTCACATCCTCAGGGATGCGGTTCTCCTCAATGAGCTTTCGGCAAAAGTCGAAATCCGGCTGGCTGGCTGCCGGAAAGCCGATCTCGATTTCCTTGAAACCCAATTTCACCAGCAATTCGAACATCCGCGTTTTCTGGGCAACAGACATGGGCTTCACCAGCGCCTGGTTACCATCCCGAAGGTCCACGGCACACCACGTGGGCGCCTTCTCGATGACCTTGTTCGGCCAGCGACGGTCGGTTTTGGCAACAGGTTTGAACGCAACGTATTTGCGATGATCGAAAGCCATGCGTGTAATTCCTTGCGGTTTCGGAAATGAAATTTTCAATGTAGATAGGTTAACGCGATAAAGCTGGTATTTGATTGCGAACTTTGGTTGGAAAGCGTACTTTATAATCCAAAAGTTGCCCAATAACTAGATTTCATAGAATTTTATGGCTGAAAACCAGAAAACCCTCGTCAAAATTGACAAGATGGACCGTCGAATCCTCGAACAGCTCCAGCAGGATGGCTCCCTGACCAACCAGGAACTGGCAGAGAAAGTCGGGCTGTCACCGTCACCCTGCCTGCGCCGTGTCCGGGCCCTTGAGGATGCCGGCGTTATTGTCAGAACCGTCACTATTCTGGACCACAAGAAGCTTGGCCTGTCGCTGACGGCGATAATACTGATTGGCATGGACCGGCACACGCCTGAGCGTTTCGCGGCGTTTGAAGAGCAGGTTGCGGAGTACCCTGAGGTGCAGGAGTGCTATCTGATCACAGGCCAAGACGCCGATTATATGTTGAAGGTGGTGGTACCGGACATGGACCACTACCATCATTTTCTGTTGAACCGCATTACCCGCATTCAGGGCGTCAGCGGCGTGCACTCCAGCTTCGTACTTCGGCGAGTGATCGACAGCACTGCCCTGCCACTGGGGTATCTTTCCTGATTCAGGCGATAAGCTCGCGAACGTAGGCCCTTGCCATGCATTTGAGCTCTTCCACCAGTTGCCGACCCTGGGCTTCAGGCAGGGTTACCGCCAGCCGCAGTACAGTGCCGGCGGACCGTGGCAGCAAAAGGCTTGCGGTCCAGCGCCGGTCAGCGGAGACCCGGGGGCATTCCTCTTTGAGTTTTTCGTCCAGGTCGCGGGCGTTGGTATACAACTCTCTCAAATCCAGTTCCCTGAGCTCCGGCATGGCCTCCACGCCACTCCAGATCGCGGAATAGGCAGGCTCGTTACGGTAGAACTCGTAGAACTGATCAATGAGAACGTCTACAGCATCACTTAGGTTCAGTTCCTGTAACCGTTCCCGCAGAGCCTGCTCCATCTTCTCTACATGCTGTTCGGCAATGGCATGGACGATCGCCGCCTTGTTGGGAAAGTAACGGTAGAGGGAGGCCAGCGACATGCCCGACTGTCGGGCAATGGATGACATGCTCGCGGCATCGACACCGGTCTCATGAAAAATCGTGGCGGCATGGCGAAGGATGGTGTTAACGCGCTCCCGGCTACGTGCCTGAACCGGCCGGCGCCGCGGGGCTACATCAATAGATTCGTCGGTCATCATCTGTACCTTGTGCAACAGGCTCCGTACAATAATGACCACTTTACGACAAATAAAGGCTTCGGCGGGCCAACCGCCGCCTGTCCATTAGTCTAACACTTCAGATTTATTACAAACGGAAGACACGATGCGAGCGAGCCGCTACCTGATTGCCACCCAGAAAGAGACCCCCGCCGACGCCGAAATCATCAGCCATCAGTTGATGTTGCGTGCCGGCATGATCCGCAAACTGGCCGCCGGGTTATACACCTGGTTACCGATGGGCCTGCGTACCCTGCGTAAGGTTGAGCGGATCGTTCGCGAAGAAATGGACAAGAGTGGTGCTCAGGAAGTGTTGATGCCGGCGGTCCAGCCAGCCGAGCTCTGGGAGGAATCCGGCCGCTGGACCCAGTACGGCGGCGAACTGCTGCGAATGAAAGACCGTCATGGCCGTGATTTCTGTTTCGGACCGACTCACGAAGAGGTCATTACCGACCTGATCCGGAATGAGATCAGCAGCTACAAGGAGTTGCCAGCCAACTTCTACCAGGTCCAGACCAAATTCCGGGACGAGCGTCGCCCCCGGTTTGGCGTGATGCGGGCTAGGGAATTCCTCATGAAGGATGCCTACTCCTTTCATCTGAACGCAGAATCCCTGAACGAAACCTATGAACTGATGCACAGCACCTACTGCGCCATCTTCGACCGGTTTGGCCTCGATTATCGCGCGGTGCAGGCAGACTCCGGCGCCATTGGCGGCAGCGCATCCCACGAATTCCATGTACTCGCGTCCTCCGGCGAAGACGACATCGTGTTCAGCACAGAAAGCGATTACGCGGCCAATATCGAGAAAGCAGAGGCGGTAGCCCCGCGCGGTAATCGCCCTGCTCCGGCCGAGGAGATGAAGGAAGTCGCTACGCCGGATCAAAAAACCATTGAGGCCGTGTCAGCGCTTCTGGGCATTGATGCTACCCGCACGGTCAAGACCCTTTTGGTCAAGGCGGAAGCGGACGAAAATGGCAAGTCCGGCCTGGTTGCACTGGTTCTTCGTGGCGACCACACCCTCAACGAAATCAAGGCCGAAAACCTGCCCGGCGTGGCCGAGCCCCTGACCATGGCCACCGACGAGGAAATCGAACAGGCCGTCGGCTGCAAGGCCGGCTCTATCGGACCGGTAAAACTCAATGTACCGGTTATTGTTGACCGCAGTGCAGCTCACCTGGCGGACTTTGTCTGCGGCGCCAACCGGGAAGCTTTCCACCTGACCGGCGTGAACTGGGAGAGAGACGCAGCGCTTGAACGGGTGGAAGACCTGCGCAACGTGGTTGAGGGCGATCCCAGCCCCGATGGCAAGGGCACGCTGGAGATCCGGCGCGGCATTGAAGTGGGCCACATCTTCAAACTTGGCAACAAGTACAGCACTGCCATGAACGCCACGGTTCTCGATGAGAACGGCAAAACCGTGATTATGGACATGGGCTGTTACGGCCTGGGTGTTTCCCGGGTTGTTGCCGCGGCCATTGAACAGAACCACGATGACAACGGCATCATCTGGCCCGATGCCATTGCGCCTTTCCAGGTGGCCATCGTCACTCTTAACGCCCACAAGTCACCCACGGTTGCCGAGGCCGGCGAAAAGCTTTACGAGCAGCTCCGCCAGGCCGGCTACGACGTGCTTCTGGATGACCGCAAAGAGCGTCCGGGCGTGAAGTTTGCTGATATGGAACTGATCGGCATACCGCACCGGTTCGTGGTGTCAGAGCGAGGTCTGGCTGCAGGAACCCTGGAATACAAGGGTCGAAGAGATGCGGAAAAACAGGATGTTCCGGTGGCTAAAGCGCTGCCTTTCCTGGTAAACGCCTCGCCCCGCAAAGGGCTCTGAATCCGTGCCCGCCTCGGGCGGGCTTACCTCTGGCTACCCACGATACCCGGTTCCATTTCCAGAGTTACCCCGAATCGCTCTGCCACCGATTGGCCAATCGTCTCTGCAAGCTTGAGTATGTCGGCGCCGGTTCCGCCCGAGTGGTTGATCAGAACCAGTGCCTGCCGGTTATGAACGCCCACCCGGGCATTCCGGAACCCTTTCCAGCCACTTTGATCGATCAGCCAGGCCGCGGCCAGTTTGACGCCCTGTTCCTGAGGATAGGCCACGATATCGGGGTGTCGCTTTTCGAGTGCCTCAAAAGTCTCACCGTCAACGAACGGGTTCTTGAAGAAACTCCCGGCGTTCGGAATGATATCCGGGTCCGGCAACTTCCGTCGGCGAATGGCCATCACGGCCTCCGCTACCTGCAGCGGGTCAAGAGCGGTTTCCGCAATATCACTGAGGTAATCCTGGAGATCCCGGTATCCGAGCACCAGCGGACGTGAACGGGACAGGCCCAAACGGATTTCGGTTATCACATAGCGGCCCGGCGTCTGCTTGAACAGGCTGTCGCGGTAGGCAAACCGGCACTCGGCGTTGGTGAGAACAACCAGCTCGCCCGTATTCCGATCCAGTGCCGTGACCGATTCCAGGCAATCGCCGAGTTCGACACCGTAGGCACCAATATTCTGCACCGGCGCCGCACCGGCTGTTCCCGGAATCAGCGCCAGATTCTCGATACCGCGATAACCGGCCCGGGCCGCATACAGAACCGCCTCATGCCAGTTTTCACCCGCACCAAGCACCAGGGTCGCCCTGTGATCATCGATGTGCTCCCAACGGCGCCCACGAATAACCAGACGGACCACCAGCCCCTCAAAGTCACCGGCGAACACCAGATTACTCCCGCCACCAAGAATCAGTACCTCCTGACCCTCCGACGACGCCCATTCCAGAGACCGAACCAACTCATCCGGGCTGTGAACTTCGACAAAAAAACGGGCCCTGGCCGGCACGTGCAGAGTGTTCAGCGCTTCCAGCTCGATGTTTTCCCGAATTTCCGGCTCCTGACTCAAGCCAGACGCCCCCGAATGTCCGCCAGCAGGCCCTCGCCGGCTTCTTGAATCAGGTCAAGCACGTTTTCGAAACCGTCGTCACCACCGTAATAGGGATCTGGCACCTCCTGACGGGCCGACTGACCGAACTCCAGAAACAAGGCCGGCCGGGTGCCCCCATTCTGATGCCATACATCCTTGATGTCCGCCAGGTTCTGGCGATCCATCACCAGCACATAGTCAAAGATGTCCAGATCCTCCGGGCTGAACTGTCGAGCCCGCAATCCACTGATATCGATGCCCCGGCGACGGGCAGCCTCCTGGGAGCGGCCGTCGGGAGTCTTGCCAATGTGCCAGTCTCCGGTGCCACAGGAATCGATGTGGACCTGCTCTGCCAGGCCCTCCTGCTCTACCAGAGAGCGAAACACACCTTCAGCACTGGGCGATCGACAGATGTTACCCAGACACACGAAAAGAACTTTTACCGGTTCAGCCATTGTCGCTATTCCTCTTCTCCAGCCAGCCTCGGACCCGTTGCAAATCCGCGTCGGTATCAACGCCGCCCGGCGGGTTGATGGCTGCCACATCCACGTGGATACGAGCACCATTATAGAGCGCCCGCAACTGTTCCAGAGATTCGGCAACCTCGGTGGGAGCAGGCGCCCAGTTGACAAACTGTCCAAGCACTGAGGTGCGGTAACCGTAGATGCCGATATGCCGGAAGTACCCAATATTGTGTGGCAAGGAGATGTCGAAGCCCGTGAGCGGCGTATCCTCCTGCCACTGGTCCCTGGCCCATGGAATCGGTGCCCGACTGAAATAATGCGCCATCCCCTGGTGATCAAAAACCACCTTGACCACGTTGGGGTTGAAGACCTGCTCCGGGTCATGAATACGTTCGCACAGGGTGGCAATGGCAGCTTCCCGATACAGATCCAGATTGTCGGCCACCTGATTGATCAGTTCCGGCGGGATCAGGGGCTCGTCACCCTGCACGTTGACCACCCGGTGGTCAGCCTCGAAACCCAGCACCCGTGCCACCTCCTCGAGGCGGTCCGTTCCACTTGCGTGATTCGGTGATGTCATGACCACCTCGGCACCAAAGCCCTCGCAAGCGGTCCGGATCCGATCGTCGTCCGTGGCGACAACTACCCTGTCTGCCCGACTTTCCGAGGCACGATCACAGACGTGCTGGATCATGGGCTTTCCTGCAATGTCTGCCAAAGGCTTGCCTGGAAGGCGACTGGACGCATAGCGTGCCGGAATAACAACGGTAAAAGACATGACGTAAATACCCTGATGGACTTGGGTTCAGCGCTTGTGCAGACGCTCGTCGGTAGAGAGAGTCCGGGCCTCGGTGGCCAACATAACCGGTATTCCCTCGCGGATCGGGAATGCCATGGCATCCTGATAACACACCAACTCCGTTCTGTCCTCGTTTAGCTTCAGGTCACCCTTGCAGACCGGACAGGCCAGCATCGCCAACAGTTTCTTATCCATGTTGCTTACTCACTTGGTATCACGAAGTTATAGGCTCGGAACACTGGTGAACGCGCGCCAGAAACGCATGCCGAAACTGCTCCGGCAACCTGGCCTCAACCACCAGGCTCCATGCATTCTCGGGCGCGAACCCCCGGCATTTCACCGCATCCTTTGCCGTCATGACAATCCACTCATCAGTGTCGGTTGTCAGATCCTCCGGACGGAACCGATGATGATCCGGAAAGGCGGTCTCGGTGACCGAAGCGCCAAGGGCCCTGAGCGTATCGAAAAACCGGGCCGGATTGCCGATTCCCGCTATGGCCTTTACCGTTTTTCCTTTCAGTTCTCCGACAGCCCTGGAAGCCCCCGATTTCAGGTGGATCAGAGTCGCGGGCTCAAGAACCATGGAATAGATGGCCGGGTGGTCGACGCCGGCAAAACTTTCCAGAGCCTGCTGCGAAAGTTCCTTGTCATTCACGATAACAAAATCAACGGAAGCGAGCCGCGAAACCGGCTCTCGCAGGGGACCGACCGGAATCAGGGCGCCGTTGCCGATGCCCCGCTGCCCATCAAATACCGATAGCTCAAGATCCCTGGGTAGTTTGTAATGCTGGAGACCATCGTCGCAGATCAATACATCACCGAGATTCTTATCGAGAGCATAATCGGCGGCGCGGCGGCGCCGTGGATCAACTACAACGGGGCAACCAGTGCTGAGCGCAAGCATGACCGGTTCGTCACCGGCTGTGGCGGGGCTAGTGTCCGCCGCGACTTCCAGCGGGTATTGGCCGGCATTACCGCCATAGCCCCTGCTCAGGATGACCGGCCGCCAGCCAGCAGATGCCAGTTCAGAGACCAGCCAAGCGGTGAGCGGTGACTTTCCGGTTCCACCGGCAGTGATATTGCCAACGACAATGACCGGAACAGGAAGCGAGGCATCCCGTGCGTCCCAGGCAGCACGGCGGCGGGCTTCTGAAATGCTTCGATACAACCACGACAGCGGTGCCAGAAAGCCCAGGGGCCGTTTACTGCCATACCAAAGCCGTTCAACGAGCGAACTCATGGCGGATTGCACCGCGCTCATGGCTGCTCGCTGAACTGCATCTGGTGCAGCTGAGCGTAAGCGCCGCCAGCAGCAAGAAGTTCGTCATGGCGCCCGGACTCTGCAATTCGTCCATTATCCATCACCAGAATCCTGTCGGCTTTCTCGATGGTGGAAAGCCGATGCGCGATGACCAGTGTGGTGCGCCCCTGCATGACCGTTTCCAGCGCTTCCTGAATGTGGCGTTCAGATTCGGTATCAAGCGCCGACGTGGCCTCATCAAGGATCAGAATCGGGGCATTCTTGAGCAGTGCCCGGGCGATCGCAAGCCTCTGTCGCTGCCCACCCGAGAGCATTACGCCGTTATCGCCGATCATGGTGTCCAGGCCCTCGGGCATCCGGTCAATAAATTCGAGCGCGTGAGCCTTGGCGGCGGCCTCACGAATTTCTTCGCGAGTACAGTTCCGGAGAGCCCCGTAAGCGATGTTGGCGGCGATGCTGTCGTTGAAAAGCACCACATTCTGGTTCACCAGTGCAATCTGGGACCGAAGCCCTTTGAGGGAGAACTCCTTCAGAGAATGCCCATCGATACGGATATCACCACCGGTGTATTCATAGAATCTTGGAATGAGACTCACCAGGGTGGACTTTCCGCTCCCTGAACGACCGACAAGTGCCACACTCTGACCGGCAGGAATACGGAAGGAGATACCTTCCAGGACATTGTCAAGCTGGTCCCGGTACCGGAAAGCCACCTCATCAAACTCGATGTCGCCTGCAACCCGATCCGGAGAGTAGGTACCCGGATCCTGCTCCGGGGATTCATCAATGGTTTCGAAAACATCGTAGGCCGCTGCGACGCCCTTCTGGATCTTGGCATGGACCGAAGTTACCTGACGGATCGGCTTGGCCATGGTGGTCGCGGCCGTAATAAAGGCAACGAGCTGCCCGGTGGTCATTTCGCCACGAATTTCCGGCGCGAGCATCATCCAGACCAATCCGGCAATAGCGATGGCCACCAGCACCTGAATCACCGGAACACTGATGGCCTGAGTGGATGCCATCTTCAGACTTTGCTTGAGGTTTTTATTATTAACCTCTTGAAAACGATCGCGTTCATAATCCTCACCACCAAAGGTGCGAACAACGCGGTAGCCGGTAATCGATTCCGATGCCACATGGGTTATATCGCCCATGGAGCCCTGGATCCGCTGACTGATCTTACGGAAGCGTTTGCTGGCATAGCTCACGACCGCTGCAATCAGCGGCCCCACCGCCAGGAAAATCAGCGTGAGTTTCCAGTTGGTATAGAACATGTAACCCAGGAGGCCGACAATGGTCAGGCCTTCACGGAGCGTAATAGTCACGGCATTGGTCGTCGCCTCCGCCACCTGCTCAACGTTGAAGGTGAGCTTCGAGACCAGGCGTCCCGCCGCATTGTCATCGAAATAACGGGAGGGCAATGTCATCAGTCGGTCAAATACATCATTGCGTAACGCATTGATGACCTGGCGACCGACATAACTGATGAAATACTGGCTCAGGAACGTGCCGAGCCCACGGAATGCAAACACCCCAACGATGACCAGGGTAAGCATCAGGCGGTTCTGCTCCGTGGGATTCTCGATGGCGGCGATGACATATTCCATGGCCGCCGCCATACCCGTCGATGCGGCGGCATAGATAATGTTGCCAAGAACAGCCAAGGAAAAGGCCAACAGAAAGGGCTTTACATACGCGAGCAGGCGCTTGTAAGTTTCCCAACTGCCCGCGGGTAGCCCGGTCGGAGTATCAGCTAAAGGCTCGGTTACCTTCACTGGTTCTCAGCCTCCCGCTCAGTGGTAATGCTGAGCTTGGCGAATCCCAGACGTCCGGCAACGTCCATGGCACGAACCACAAATTCGTGGGGGGTGCGGGCGTCAGCGGTGATGATAAACGGGAGTGAGTTATTGCCTTCAGCAAGCTCGCGTACACCCCGTTCAAGCGTCTCGCGCCGGTTATTGACCAATGTCCGGTCATTCAGGGTGTACTGCCCCTCGGCATTGATCACCACGTCAATTTGCTGTACTTCCGATGCTGGCGCGGGCTCACCACTGGCCTCGGGAAGCTCGACTTGCAGATGGCTTTCCCGGGTAAAGGTTGTGGAAACCATAAAGAAAATCAGCAGCAGGAACACCACGTCGATCAGTGGTGTCAGGTCAACCCCGACTTCCTGGCTTCTCTGGCGCTTGAACTTCACGGCGTTCAGGCTCCTTCCACGTCGATTTCGCGGTCTCCGTGTACTACCTCAACCAGCTTGATGGCTTCCTGCTCCATGCCCACGACCAGCTCGTCCACCCTGCGGATAAAGTAGCGGTGGCAAATCAACGCCGGGATAGCCACGCTCAAACCAGCGGCGGTAGTGATCAGGGCTTCGGAGATGCCGCCAGCCAGATTGCCCGCGTTGCCAACCCCTGCCAACTGAATCTCCGCAAACACCTTGATCATGCCAATAACGGTGCCCAGCAGCCCCAACAGAGGGGTAATGGTCGCAACGGTACCCAGCGGGTTCAGGAATCGCTCCAGGTCGTGGATAACCTGGCTCGCCTCGTGCTCGATGCTCTCTTTCATGATTTCGCGGCCATGCTTGGCGTTAAGCAGGCCACCAGCCAGAATCCGGCCCAGGGGTGATGACCCCTGCAGGGCTTTCAGCTTCCGGCCATTGAGTTCTTTCTTCTTGATCCAGCGCCATAACTCGTTAATGGTCTGGGGAGGCGCTACCCTGGAGGCACGAAGGGTCCAGATACGCTCCAGAATGATGGCCAGCGCCAGAATGGAACAGGCAACAATTGGCACCATGAGAATGCCACCGGCTTTCAACAGCTCGAACACGCTTGGTCTCCCTGATTGTTTGCAAGCCGCGCTACTTTAGCATAGCTACCGGTGGAGGCCACACCTGCAACGTCACGGTATTTTACATTGGTCACGAGCAAGCCCCGGGCCGCCAATCCAGAATGATGCCCCATGACGCATTTCCTTTAACGCCAACTGGTTATCTTCAATGGTCATCACTATGCTGCCGGAACAGGCTGTATTCAGCGGAACTGCACCGACCCCGGCGTATCGGGCGGTTACCGTCGGGTGAGGATGGCCATACCGGTGGCGATAGCCGGCGGTATAAATGACCTGATCCGGCCTCAACGCCCTGACCCAGGCTTCGGAGGATGACGTTTTGCTGCCATGGTGGGGTGCGACAAGCACTCGGGTAACCGGCTCCTGAAAATCCTCACGAGCAGCAAGATAAGCCAGATACTGGGCTTCAATGGGTTGGGTAATATCTCCCGGCAGGAGCCATTCGGTCCCTGATTCAGGGTGATAAATCCGTACCAGACAGGACGCATCGTTACCATCTGTCACACCCTCCCCCTGCCAGAATTCCAGAATCAGGCTGCCGAGCCTTTGGGACGATCGCTTGCAGCCCGAAACTGACAGATCAGCAACCTGATGTCTGAGGGGGATCGGCTCGCCGGCGATGACTCGCCCGACTTCAATCTGTCGGATCAGCTCGGCTACACCTCCGGCATGATCACTGTCTGCGTGGCTGACTACCAGGGTATCAATCCGCCTGATGCCCTCGGCTTCCAGATTGGGCAGGAGTGTCGATTCGACAGCCGAGAATACACCCGGAACGGCAGGGCCGGTGTCGTAAACCAATACCTCACGCCCTTGACGGACCAGAACCGATAGGCCCTGACCAACATCCCAGAACCGTATTTCCGGCGCGCGCAGATCAGGATTTTCTACCGAAGTTGGCCCCGGGTACATCAGCCACGACACTGCCAACAGGGCAGCAACAAAACGAAACCTTGCAAACGGAATGAATACCAGCGTAATAGTCAGCAACGCCCAGGCAACAATCTCAGGAACACTGGCGGCCATGTCTGGCGCCTGCCATTCCGAGAACCATGTCAGCACGTACCAGAGCACTCCCAGCGCCAGATCGAATAGAGGCACAAATAGCTGGGCGGCGCCGGGAACAACAGCCGTGATCAACCCGCCCGTGACCAGTATTGGCATCACCACAAGGGATACCCAGGGAATCGCTGCCAGATTGGCCAGCAGACCAACCAGGGGCTGACCCTGCCCGAATATTGCCAGAATTGGCCATAAACCGCCGAAGACCGCGAGCTGGGCCACTACGAGTCCCGTTACTGAACCCGTTCCTGCAAGCCGTGCCGAGAACACGGCGATCAAAATGGCGACCGCAGTGAACGAAAGCCAGAACCCCTGATCCAGGGGCGCAAAAGGATCCAGTACAAGAACAGCCGCCAATGCAGCCAGGAAGGCCTGCCAAACCGGGGCCTGTCGACTCATCAGCACCAGCCACCCACCTGCAACCACCATAACCAGGGCGCGACGTGTCGGAACGGTAAAGCCGGCAGCCAGGGCATAAATCAGGCAGCAACTCAGAACCGCAGTAAAGACGATCCGACGCCTGGCCCCATCACTGACACTCCTGGCCGGCAGCGCCAGCAACAGTCGCCTGCACAAAAAGCCGGCACCCAACGCGACCAGCCCCAGATGCAGCCCCGAAATCGCCACCAGGTGAATGGTGCCGGTCGCCTTGAGTACATCCCAGTGATTCTGTTCCATTTGGCCGCGATGGCCAATTAACAGCGAGGAAACCAGAGGAAAGTGCCTCGCATCGCCAAACTGCTTCGTGGTCCAGTTTTTAAGCGAAAGATGCAGGCTACGGTACTGGCAATGCAGTAAACACCTCACCGCAGGGTCGCTCTGAACACTGCGGACGCTTCCTGTGGCCCGGTAACCCGTCCGAAAGAGCCAGTCCTCATAGCGGAAACCGGCAGGGTTAAGGCTGCCATGGGGGCGCTTGAGAACAACCTCCAGCCGCAGACGGGCGCCAGGAAGTTGTTCGTTACCGTGACCATACCAGGACAATTTCAGGAGGTCCGGCATCCTTGCTTCCTGCCCGGTTTCGATGGGAAGGTTGTGCCATTGGGTGATACAGAGACTGAAACGTAAACTGTTGAAGCTTCCCGGCGAAGGAATGTCGCACAGGTATCCCGAGACCGAGAGGCGCTCCCGTTCAAGGCTGGCCGGAAGGACCGTCGAAAGCCGTTCACCAGCATGCCAAGAGGCCCAGAACAGCCCGGCAAAAAGGCCAAGGGCGAACACTGTTAACCGGGAGGCAACGGGTGATAAAGAACAGGAAAGAGTAAGAGTGAGCAGCAATATCGCGGCGATCAACCACTCGGGAGGTGGCAGTATCGACAACCAATACAGTAAGATAACGCCACAAGAGAAGGCGATAATGCCCACTACTGCCGAACCGGACTTGCCATAAGAGCATGCCGGGCGCTTGATACTTCCGGACAATCCTTGTCCTCCTGTTTGTCACAAAGACCGGCGACATCCGATGAGCCGGTATACTAACTCCGTTTAAAGGCAGAACTTCCAATGCCAAAGAAGTTCATGAAACGCTATCTGCCCTCACCAGAGAGAGTGAAAGCGATGCAGTCGCTGAGCTTTCTGGGCGATATTCTTCATGAACCGAACCTCTGGCACATTAACCGTCACAGTGTCGCCAGAGCATTTCTGGTCGGTATCTGGTTCTGCTTTATTCCCATGCCCTTCCAGATGCTTGCGGCAGCCTTCTTCGCCATCTGGTTCAATGCCAATTTGCCGCTTTCAGTGGTTCTGGTCTGGGTCAGCAATCCTGTGACCATGCCGCCGATGTTCTATTTCAACTATAAGATCGGGGCCTGGGCCTTGGACCGTCCGGTACTCAGCTTTGAATTTGAACTGTCCTGGTCCTGGATCAGCGAGCGGCTCCTGGATATCGGCATTCCCCTCTACCTCGGGTCCCTGGTGGTCGCAACCGTTTCGGCCTGCCTTGCCTATCTGATTATCCAGTATCTCTGGCGCCGGAAAATTCGCTCAGACTGGCAGGTGCGGCGCACCGCACGACTGAGACGACGTCGGGCGGCTGATCAGACTTCCTGAATCAACCGACCCTGCTCAAGCCGCATAACCCGTCCGAGACTTCGAGCCATCTTCATATCATGGGTGACCATGACAAAGGCAATGCCCAACTGATCCCTCAGCGACTCAATCAACGCCTGAACCCCCTCGCCGGTATGTTCATCCAGATTGCCCGTCGGCTCATCCATTAGTACGCAGTCCGGCTCATTTACCAGTGCCCGGGCAATGGCCACCCGCTGGCGCTCGCCGCCAGAGAGCTCACCGGGCTTGTGATCCAGCCGTTCTGCGAGGCCAACCCGTTCCAGCAAATTGCTTGCCTTGTCTCGCGATTTCGATACCGCCATGCCACCCAATGCGCACGGCATCATGACGTTCTCAAGCGCCGTAAATTCCGGCAACAAATGATGAAACTGATAGACGAATCCCAGATGTGCATTGCGGAACCTGGCGCGCCGTGCTTCGGAGAGCCGGTGAATGTCGTTACCACAGATGGAGATATGGCCGGACGAGGGTTTATCGAGCCCGCCCAGAAGATTCAGCAACGTTGTTTTGCCCGCGCCGCTGCTGCCAACGATGGCAACCGTCTCGCCCTGGGCAACTTCCAGCGAAATGTCTGAAAAAATGGTCAGCTTTCCAGGGCCCTCGTTGTAGGTCCGGGTCACCTGACGACAGTCTATTACCAGGGCAGAGTGTGCCATTGCGGATTGTTCCTTACTCATAGCGAAGCGCCTCCGCCGGATCCACTCTTGAGGCCCGCCAGGCCGGATAAATGGTTGCCAACAAACTCATGGCAAGGCCGGCGCCACTGATTATGAAAACGTCCTGCCATTGCAGCTGGGAGGGCAGATAGCTGATGAAGTACACGTCCGCGCTCAGGAACTGGTGGCCAAGCGCCCCCTCCAGCCAGGAAATGAAGGCGCTGATGTTGAGGGCCCCGAAAACACCCAGCGCCGTGCCAACGATGGTTCCGAAAATGCCGATCACCGCCCCCTGGACAATGAATATGCGCATGATCCGGCCAGGCGTTGCTCCCATGGTTCTCAGAATAGCAATGTCGCCGGTTTTATCGGTGACCACCATGACCAGGGTGGAGACGATATTGAAGGCAGCGACAGCTACGATGAACATGAGAAGCAGGCCGATCATGGTCTTTTCCATGCGGATGGCCTGGAACAGGTTGCCGTGGGTCCGGGTCCAGTCGGATACGTAATACCGGCCGCCCAGGGACTCGGCAGCCTGCTGCGACACCTTAGGCGCAGCAAACAGGTCATCCACCAGCAGGCGAATACCTTCGGCCTTTCCCCCGGTCCGCATGAGCTTGGCTGCATCATCCATGTGAATCAGGGTGTAGTTGCCATCCAGCTCTGCCCCGACACTAAAAATGCCCTTGACCGTAAAGCGTTTGAGCCTGGGCAGGACCCCCGCCGGCGTCACAGAGGCTTCCGGCAGCACCACGGTCACCTTGTCACCCACCTGAAGGCGCAGGCTGGCCGCCATCAGACGACCAATGACGATGCCAAACTCGCCGGAGACCAGATCATCCAGCCCGCCTTCAATCATATGATTTTCAATGATCGACACCGTGCGCTCTTCTTCCGGAAGAATGCCGTTGAGCATAACCCCACGGACATTTCCGCCACCGGTGACCATGCCCTGGCCCTGGATGAACGGGGCCGCAGCCAGCACCCGGGGATGTTGTTGCACACTGGCATCTACCGATTGCCAGTCGTCGAGGGGACCGGCACCCTGAATGGTGGCATGGGGCACCATTCCGAGAATTCGCTGCTTGAGCTCCCGATCGAAGCCATTCATGACGGACAGCACGATGATCAACACCGCCACCCCCAGCATCAGCCCGATCATTGAGGTCAGGGAAATAAAGGATATGAAGTGATTGCGGCGCTTGGCGGCCGTGTATCGCAAGCCAATGTACAATGATAAGGGTCTGAACATGGAGAGGTGCCTGTTGCTACCTTCAGGTCTGTCGTGGTCTGGTTTTCCCGAGTACCTTCCAGCACGGAGGGAAACTGCTAAACTGTTCTGTACCAATAAAAATTCAGCTTTCCGGAGCCGCGATGCAGTCGTCCGACATTCCAAACGAACCGGCGGATTATTCACCTGAACGCCGGGACTTTTACCGCATTGAAGACCGGATCGGCCTGGAGATCCGCAAGCTGGCCCCCGGCGCCCCACTGGACGAGGATGCCTTCGATGGCGACCACCTTGAAAGCCTGAAAGCTGAATTCAGGCGGCTGGATCAGGACGTAAAATCCCAGCTTGCCAGCCTTGCCGAAAGAGACCGACTGCTTACCGGGTTGATCAAATCCCTGAACGGCAAGCTGGATACGCTTGCGCGCATTATGGCCTTTGAGCAAAATCCCTTGCAACCTGAGGACTGGCAGGAGGTAACCCTGAGCGAGGGTGGCCTGTCGTTCTTCAGCAGCACCCCTGCCTGGCAGCCGGGAGACCGGCTCGCTGTTCGAATGACCCTCCCACCCGAACTTTTCCAGCCCCAAGCGATTGCACAGGTGCTTGAGGTACACCCCGATTCGTCAGGCGGAGCAAGGGTCCACACCGAATTTTCCCGGATGAATGATGGTGATCGCCAACAAATCGCACGGCATGTGATGCGGTGGCAGATTCGACAGCGTCAAAAAGAGTAGACTGGGGAAAAACGAGTGACTTTTGCTAGTCTTTTTCGGATATTACGCTTTATCCATGTCCTTCTGAGGACGCCAGTTTTCATGGAGACCCATCAATGAGAAAACAAACTACCCTGTTTGGCGCACTGGCAGTGACTGCCACACTGGCCTTTTTCCCGATGACGTCCGCGGTAGCTGAAGAAGTCCGCGTGCCGGTTGGCGCACAGGCTGATCGTGATCAGGCCAGCTTTCCGGGCTCCGGCATGAGCCAGTCCTCAGTCCGTGCTTCCTGGGGCGCGCCTCTGGAAATCCAGGGCCCGGTAGGCCAGCCACCGATCACCCAATGGCATTATCAGAACTTTGTCGTTTATTTCGAAGGCGACCGGGTTATCCATACCGTTCTCAAGAATAGCCGCTGAAGGCCCGAGGGGCCTTTCCAGGGCGGAAATCCCCTTCTAATGTCCTGACGTTCAACCAATCGTTGGTTAGAATGGCGTCTTTTATGATTCAAGGTGACGTAGTGACAACCAAACGAGTGTTGCCCGCGGAATGGGCGCCGCAGAGTGCCGTGATGCTGACTTGGCCCCATCCGGGAACCGACTGGGCAGACCTGATCGATGAGGTGGAGCCGGTCTTCGAGAACATTGCGAAAGCCGTTCTCCGGTATGAACATCTGGTTATCAGTTGCGAACACGTTACGCGCCTGCAGGAGCTTGAACGGCAGTTGAATCGCTACGCCGAGGAAAGCAGGTTCCCGGGCCGCGCAAGGATCGTTCCTGCGCCAGCAAACGATACCTGGGCAAGGGACCATGGGCCGATTACCATCCTGACTGATGACGAGCCTGTATTGCTGAATTTCCGGTTCAACGCCTGGGGCGGAAAATTTCCCTCGGAAAAAGACGACGCTTTGAACAATCATCTGTTCAATGCGGGTGTATTCGGCACAACCACAATGCAGCAAGTGGATTTCGTACTGGAAGGCGGCTCCTTTGAATCCGATGGTCAGGGCACCCTGTTGGCCACATCCGAGTGCTTGCTTACGCCGACGCGAAATCCCGCCATGGATCGTACGGCGATTGAGCAGCTGCTCTCGGAGGTATTGGGCATCCAGCGGATTCTCTGGCTCAACCACGGCTACCTTGCCGGAGACGACACCGACAGCCACATAGATACCCTGGCCCGATTCTGCGCCCCGGATCACATCTGTTATGTAGTTTGCCCAGACGTGGCCGATGAACACTACAGTGCGCTGGCGGCCATGGAAGAAGAGCTCCAGGAATTCCGTCAGGCCGACGGCTCACCCTATAAACTGACGCCTCTGCCCTGGCCCGATGCGATTCATGACAAGGATGGTGAACGCCTGCCTGCCACCTACGCAAACTTTCTGATCATCAACGAAGCGGTGTTGCTGCCGGTGTACGGCGTGCCGCAGGATGAAGACGCCATCGCTGTCATGAAAGAGATTTTCCCGTCCAGGGAGATAGTGCCCATTGATTGCCGGCCCCTGATTCGCCAGCATGGCAGCCTTCACTGTGTGACCATGCAAATCCCCGCCGGAGTAGCCAGTTGATGAGCAGCGAATCGCGCAAAAACCAGATCAATATTGCCGCCATCCAGCAGGCCTGCAGCAGTGATAAGGCCGCCAGCCTCGCCGTTACCGAGAAATTGGTCCGCGAAGCTGCCGCTAATCGCGCTGACCTGGTTATTCTTCAGGAACTCCACGCCACCCTGTATTTCTGCCAGACTGAAGACACTGCGGTCTTCGAACTGGCCGAACCGATTCCCGGCCCCACCAGCCAGCGTCTGTCTGATCTGGCCCGCGAACTTCGCATCGTTCTGGTTGGATCCATTTTCGAACGTCGTATGAACGGTGTTTACCACAATACGGCGGTTGTGTTTGAGAAAGACGGCTCCATGGCAGGGCTGTACCGGAAAATGCACATTCCGGACGACCCGGGTTTCTACGAAAAATTCTACTTCACTCCCGGCGACGCCCAGTTTAACGATGGTCGCAGCGGCTTCACGCCCATTGATACGTCTATTGGCAGGCTCGGTATTCTGGTGTGCTGGGACCAGTGGTATCCCGAGGCCGCCCGGCTGATGGCCCTGGCCGGCGCGGAGATCCTCGTATACCCCACCGCCATCGGCTGGGACGTAACGGATGATCCGGATGAACAGGCACGTCAGCTGGACGCCTGGGTCACCGTGCAGCGGGGCCATGCAGTGGCCAACAATCTTCCGGTTGTGGCACCGAATCGAGTAGGTACAGAACCGGACCCCTCCGGACACAGCGATGGTATTCGCTTCTGGGGTAACAGTTTTATTTGTGGCCCGCAGGGCGAGTTCATGGCCCGGGGCGATGACAGCTCCGAGTGTATTCTGACCGTGACCCTTGATCGCACCCGCAGTGAATCGGTTCGCCGTATCTGGCCGTATCTGAGAGACCGCCGTATCGACGCCTACGGTGACATCCTCAAACGCGTAAGGGACTGAGCCCGGAATGAAAAAACTGGTCGATACCGTAGTCAGTGAATTGAACCAGATACTCCTGGGCAAAGACCAACAGGTCCGCCTTGCCCTCTGCGGGCTACTGGCCCGCGGGCACCTTCTGATCGAAGACATCCCCGGCATGGGCAAGACCACCCTCTCCCACGCCCTGGCCAAGGTCATGGGGCTGACTTACCAGCGCATCCAGTTCACCAACGACCTGCTGCCGGCGGATGTGCTCGGTTACTCCATGTACGACAAGCAGGCCGGCAGCCTGGTATTCCACCCCGGGCCGATTTTCGCCCAGGTGGTTTTGGCCGACGAAATAAACCGCGCATCACCTCGCACCCAGAGTGCCCTGCTCGAAGCCATGGAAGAGCGACAGGTGTCCATTGAGGGTGAGACCCGGCCACTGCCCCACCCGTTCTTTGTGATTGCCACCCAGAACCCCATCGAACAGGGCGGCACATACCCCCTGCCCGAATCCCAACTGGACCGGTTCCTTATGCGATTGCGCCTGGGCTATCCGGACCCACGGGCCGAACGCGAACTGCTCGAGGGTGAAGATCGTCGTACCTTGACTGAGAAACTCCCGACCCTGCTCTCCCAGGCCGACCTGAAAACGCTGCAGGAAGGTGTCACCCGGATAACCGCCAGCCCGGCGTTGCTGGATTATGTACAACGACTGCTGGAACAGAGTCGGAGAATGCCCGGCCTTCTCTACGGTCTTTCCCCCCGGGCCGGATTAGGACTGGTACGGGCAGCCAAGGCCTGGGCTCTGATGGAGGGACGTCACCACGTGCTGCCTGACGATATCCAGGCCGTGTTTCCCGCAGTTGCCGCCCACCGGCTCGAGCAGGGCGAGTCCGGCAAAAGCGCGGAGCGAGTGCGTCAGCTGCTGGCAACTGTTTCCGTGCTTGAGTAAATAGCAAGGTTTTATAAGCGGAATTGGCCAAAACGAATGGCAGACCGCGCCTTTCATGTTAGCCTTTCCACCTTTCCCCGAATCGTCTGGCCCTAAAACCGGGCCCGGCAACGTACGGCTTTTTCAGTGAGAGAATTCCCAATGAGCGACACCAAACATTCCCGACTGATCATCCTCGGTTCCGGCCCCGCAGGTTACACCGCTGCTGTCTACGCAGCCCGCGCCAACCTGAACCCGACCCTGATTACCGGTATTGAAGTCGGCGGCCAGCTCACCACCACCACCGACGTCGACAATTGGCCCGGCGACAACGACGGCGTGCAGGGGCCAGAGCTCATGCAGCGCATGCTCAAACACGCCGAACGCTTCGAAACCAGCATCGTCTACGACACTATCAACGAAGCTGACCTGCGTAACCGCCCATTTCGGCTCAAGGGCGACGGCGGCGAGTACACCTGCGATGCCCTGATCATCGCCACCGGTGCCTCCGCCATGTACCTGGGCCTGGAATCCGAAGAGAAATTCAAAGGCCAGGGCGTCTCCGCCTGCGCCACATGCGACGGGTTCTTCTACAAAAAACAGAAAGTCGCCGTTATCGGTGGCGGCAACACCGCGGTTGAAGAGGCCCTGTACCTCTCCAACATCGCCGACGAAGTCACCCTGGTACACCGCCGCGACAGCCTGCGTGCCGAGAAGATTCTCCAGGACAAACTGTTTGAAAAAGCCGAAAACGGTAACGTCAACATCGTCTGGGACCACACCCTCGACGAAGTCCTCGGCGACGGCACTGGCGTTACCGGCATGCGCATCAAGAGCACCAATGACGGTTCCACGCAGGAAATGGCCCTGGCCGGCGTATTCATCGCCATCGGGCACAAGCCCAATACCGACCTGTTCCAGGGGCAGCTGGACATGGAGAACGGCTACATCCGCATCCGCTCCGGCCTTGAAGGCATGGCCACCCAGAGCAGCATTCCCGGCGTATTCGCCGCCGGCGACGTAGCCGACCACGTCTACAGGCAAGCCGTCACGTCCGCCGGCTTTGGTTGCATGGCCGCACTGGATGCGGAAAAGTTTCTGGATCAGCAAGACTGATTGTGCTTGAGTAAGGAAAAGGAATGCGAACTCAAGAGTTTGCATAGGGCGGCGGGAACCCGCTTCTGAAACTGTGCGGAGCCATGAATGGCGGCGCCAAGCCTACATGGATGTATTCACGGCGTGTTTCAGAAGCGGGTTCCCGCCGGCCGAAACTCCAAAAGGCCCGAAACACTGCAGTAATTGCCGGAGAAGGATGACCTCACTACCCTGGCTAGACCCGGACCAACTCTGGTTCCCCCCCGCCAACGAAGCCCTGGACGACCCGGACGGCCTTCTTGCCCTCGGCGGCGACCTTTCCACCGAGCGACTCATACTGGCGTACCGGAACGGCATCTTCCCCTGGTACAGTGACGACCAGCCCATTTTGTGGTGGTCACCGAATCCGCGGTGTGTCCTTTTTCCGAACGAAATCCACGTCTCACGGAGCCTGCGCCGCACCCTGAACCAACAACGCTTCCAGGTAACCGCCGACCGACACTTCGGACGGATCATCCGCCTGTGCGCCTCAACCCGTGCCGAAGGCACCTGGATCACCGAAGAGATGATTGCCAGCTATTCAGAGCTGCATCGCATGGGAGTCGCCCACTCCATCGAAGTCTGGAACCGGCACGGCGAGCTGGCCGGCGGCATGTACGGACTCGCCATTGGCCGGTGTTTCTTCGGGGAATCCATGTTTTCACTGGAGACCAACGCTTCCAAGGTTCTCATGGTTCACCTGGCGCACCAGTTGCAGCTGTGGGGTTATCGGATCATGGATTGCCAGGTGGAGAGCAGGCACCTTTTAACAATGGGTGCACGAACTATTCCCCGGGAAGAGTTTTTATCTATACTCAGAATGAGCATTGACCAGAAACCGGATCAGACCGACTGGACCTTCCGATGGCGGTGGCCCGGGCCGGAGGCGTAAATGAGCAATCTCAGAACACTGGTGTTCTTTGCAACGCCGCCACACGATTGCAGCTACCTGCCAGACCGCGAGGCGACCACCATGTTTGTGGATCCGCGGGCTCATATCGACAAAAAACTCTACAGCCAACTCACCGCCCTCGGTTTTCGCCGTAGCGGATCCCACTACTACCGCCCTCATTGTGAGCAGTGCAATGCCTGTATTCCGGTTCGATTGAAAGTCGATGATTTCAGCCCGGACAGAAGTCAGCGACGAGTCCTCAAGAAAAACACGGATCTGCAGTGCACCATGGTGCCGGCCACCTTTTCGGAAAGGTACTACCAGCTCTACGCCAATTACATCGAACAACGGCACAAGGACGGCGACATGTACCCGCCTACCCGGGAACAGTTCACGTCGTTCCTGGTGGAAGGTGCCACCGACTCCTGGTTCCTGGAAATCCACCAGGACGATCGGCTGGCAGGATTGGCAGCCGTGGACCTGCTGGACGACGGACTCTCGGCCATCTACACCGTTTTCGACCCAGATCTGGAAGACAGGAGCCTGGGCACCTTCGCGATCCTTTGGCAAATTGAGGAAGCCCGCCGCAGGGGTCTGCCCCATCTGTATCTCGGTTACTGGATCAAGCAGTGCCGGAAAATGAACTACAAAACCCGTTTCCGCCCGATCGAGGCGCTTCGAGACGGACACTGGCGTGAACTGGGCCCAGGCTAACTTTGCCAAACGACGATAAATCAGGCAGAATTGCGCAATTTAAAATTACGAGAAGCATATCCAAACGAGGTTTCTACTGAATGCCGAAATCAGATGCCATTGAAATGGAAGGCGTTATTATCGATACCCTTCCAAACACCATGTTCCGCGTTGAGCTCAGCAACGGTCATGTTGTGACAGCTCACATCTCCGGCAAGATGCGCAAGAATTACATCCGCATCCTGACAGGTGACAAGGTCAAGGTTGAGCTGACTCCCTACGACCTGAGCAAGGGCCGCATCGTATACCGCGCTCGTTGATGCTCCCGTGACATCTGAAAGCCCCTTCGGGGGCTTTTTTCGTTAGGGCATAAAAAAACCGCTGCCGGTTATCCGGACAGCGGTTTTTCCTTTTTCAAGTATGTCAGACGGCCTCTGCAGGTTCGTCCTCATACTCGAATACCAGCTCGTCATCACGGAGGTGGATAAAGACATCCCCGCCCTTCTCTGACAAACGCCCGAACAGGATCTGCTCGGCCAGTGGCCGCTTGATCTTGTCTTGGATCAGGCGGGACATCGGACGGGCACCCATCGTGACGTCGTAGCCCTTCTCAGCCAACCAGGCCTTCGCTTCGTCGTCCACATGCAGAACCACATGCTTCTCATCCAGCTGCGCCTGCAGTTCGGTGAGGAACTTGTCCACCACATGAGTAATGGTGTCCATCTGCAGGTCACCGAACTGGATGATACCGTCTAGACGGTTTCGGAACTCCGGCGTGAATGTCTTGCTGATGATTTCCATGCCGTCTGTACTGTGGTCCTGCTCGCTGAAGCCAATGGACCGACGGGCCATACTTTCGGCGCCGGCGTTGGTGGTCATCACCAGGATCACGTGGCGGAAATCTGCCTTGCGACCGTTGTTGTCGGTCAGCGTGCCGTGATCCATGACTTGCAGCAGCAGGTTGAACACTTCCGGATGGGCCTTCTCGATTTCATCAAGCAGAAGCACGCAGTGCGGATGCTTGTTGACCGACTCGGTCAGCAGGCCGCCCTGATCATAGCCAACATAGCCCGGAGGCGCACCGATCAGCCGCGAGACGGTGTGGCGCTCCATGTACTCCGACATGTCAAACCGGACAAGTTCGATACCCAGAACCTTGGCCAACTGCTTGGTGACCTCGGTTTTACCGACACCGGTCGGCCCTGCAAACAGGAACGCACCCTCAGGCTTTTCAGGCGCCTTCAGCCCGGCACGGGCCAGCTTGATGGCGGTGGACAGCGATTCGATCGCCGGATCCTGACCAAAGACGGTCATCTTGAGATCCCGCTCCAGGTTCCGCAGCAAATCCTTGTCGCTGGTGGACACGTTTTTCGGCGGGATGCGGGCAATATTCGCAACCACATCCTCTATCTCGGTGACATCGACGGTTTTCTTGCGCTTGCCCTCAGGCTGCAGCCTCTGGCGCGCACCCGCTTCATCAATGACGTCAATGGCCTTGTCCGGCAGGTGACGGTCGGTGATATAGCGGTCAGACAGTTCTGCGGCCACCCGCAGAGCCTTGTCGGTGTATTTGAGATCATGGTGCTTCTCGAAGCTGGGCTTGAGGCCCTTCAGGATCTGATAGGTATCCTCTACGCTTGGCTCGTTCACGTCGATTTTCTGAAAACGGCGAGCCAATGCGCTGTCCTTCTCGAATATACCCCGGAACTCCTGGAACGTGGTTGAACCAATGCACCGGATTTCTCCGGAACTGAGCATGGGTTTGAGCAGATTCGAGGCGTCCATCACGCCTCCGGAGGCGGAGCCCGCTCCGATGATGGTGTGAATCTCGTCGATGAACAGAATCGCGTGGTTTTCTTTCTTGAGCTCGGCAAGCAGCCCTTTCAGACGCTTCTCGAAGTCGCCGCGATACTTGGTCCCGGCAAGCAGAGCCCCCAGGTCCAAAGAGTAGACCACCGCATCGGAAATGATGTCTGGTACCTGACCATCAACAATTCGCTTGGCAAGCCCCTCCGCAATGGCAGTTTTGCCGACACCAGCTTCCCCCACCAGCAGCGGGTTGTTCTTACGGCGGCGCACAAGGATTTGCACGACCCGTTCGACTTCGTGCTCTCGCCCGATCAGCGGGTCAATCCGGCCCTGACGAGCCTGCTCATTCAGATTGGTTGCGTAGCTTTCCAGCGGCTTGGACTGACCGCCTTCCTCGCCAGCCTCTTCATGGGACGCCTGATCATGGCTCTCCTGGTCTTCAGCGCCCTGTACCCGGGAAATACCATGGGAAACAAAGTTGACCACATCTATGCGGGCAATACTCTGCTTCTTGAGCACATACACGGCCTGGCTTTCCTGCTCGCTAAAGATAGCGACCAGCACGTTGGCCCCGGTTACCTCTTTCTTGCCCGAGGACTGCACATGGAAAACCGCCCGTTGCAGTACGCGCTGAAAACCCAGCGTGGGTTGCGTTTCGCGCTCACTGTCGCTGCTGGGAATCAATGGTGTGGTTGAATCCACGAATTCGACGAGCTCTTCCTGAAGTCGCTTGAGGTCTGCACCACAGGCTTTCAGAACGCCCACTGCCGAATCATTATCCAGTAGGGCCAGCAACAAATGCTCCACAGTCATGAACTCATGACGCTTGTCCCGGGCATTCTTGAAGGCCGTATTCAGCGTAATTTCTAGATCTTTGCTCAGCATGGGCCACCCCAACGTCTATCAGTCCGCACGTTCAATCTCGCAAAGGAGCGGATGTTCGCATTCCGAGGAATACTGGTTCACCTGTGCTGCCTTTGTTTCCGCGATGTCCCGGGTATATACCCCGCATACAGCTTTTCCCTGTGTATGGACGAGCAGCATCACCTGGGTCGCCTTTTCCTCGTTCATTCCGAAGAACGTCATCAAAACTTCCACAACAAAATCCATGGGCGTGTAATCATCGTTCAGAAGCACCACTCTGAATCGCGCCGGACGCTTGAGAGCAGGCTTCTCGGGAGCAACGCTGAGGTCATCCTGTCGCCCCGGTTGTTCGTCCTCCCCCTGATTGAATACTAGTAGAGAATTTTCGATAGTCCGCATCATTCCTTACCGGTTTATCGGTGCTCCTGTTAAATGTGGATGTCCGCCCCGGGGTTTTCAAGCGGGGCATGAGATATTTATCAATACGAACATGATACCGCTTCCAGACTGCGTTCAACCACACATTCCCGGCATAGAAACTATTGACTCACCGCGATGATTGGTCGAAAGTTAAGTTGCATTGTAAAATAATGTAAATCCATGCAAGGATTGTGTAACAGGATTCGGACCGGCAGTGCGACGGCGCCGATAGGCAAACAAAGAATCAACAAGAATAGAGACAGCAAAAGAACAGGGGAGTTCATCATGCCAAGAGGCAAGGTCAAGTGGTTCAACAATGCCAAAGGGTACGGATTCATCATCGAGGATGGCTGCAGTGACGACCTGTTTGCGCACTTCTCTTCGGTGCAGATGGACGGCTACAAGACCTTAAAAGCCGGCCAGGCCGTAACCTTCGACAAAAAACCCAGCGACAAGGGCATTCACGCGGTCAACATTGTTCCTGACGAGCAGCCTGCCAGCAAGGTGCAGTCTGGCGCCGGTAGCGAATCTGCGGCGAAGTCAGGGCAACAGGAGTCAGGGCGGGACGGCTATCCGCCTCGTGCAGTAAACGCCTGACCGACCCTGCCAACAGAATAACCAGACCCACCAGTGGCTTGCTGGTGGGTCCCTTTCGTTTTTGCCCCGAAAAACTGACCCCCTCAAGAACTGACATCGCCACTTTGCCAGCAGTCCCCTTTGCAGTAACCTGCTTCCACCAAAGAAATCGGAATTCCGGGAACGCAGGGGCCCATGGCTGAACTCGTACTTTTTAACAAACCTTTTCAGGTTCTGAGCCAGTTTACCGACGATGGCGCCTCTGGCGGCGATTCACCGAGGGCCACCCTGGCGGACTATCTGCGGATTCCGGGCATATATGCGGCCGGTCGCCTGGACTACGATTCCGAGGGCCTGCTCCTTCTCACCGCTGAAGGTTCCCTGCAACACCGCATAGCGTCGCCATCGCTGAAGATGCCAAAGACCTACTGGGTGCAGGTAGAGGGAAGCATTTCTGAAGAAGCACTGAGACACCTGGCTGCCGGTGTGCAGCTCAAGGATGGTCTGACCCGGCCGGCAAAAGCCGACAGAACGGCTGCCCCGGCGGTCTGGCCCAGAGTGCCACCGGTACGACATCGAGATACCATTCCGACCAGCTGGATTGAACTGACTATAACCGAGGGCAAGAACCGGCAGGTACGTCGAATGACTGCTGCCGTAGGGTTTCCGACACTTCGCCTGATCCGGTACCGGATTGGTGACTGGACCCTTGACGGTCTGGAACCCGGGGCCCATCGAAGGGTCACCGTCAATCTACCCTCTCCACCAAAACCAACCCGCCGCCGCAACGCCGCCGGCGCCCGAACCAGGAGAAACCGGAAATCATGACCTGGAAACCCCATGCTACCGTGGCCGTGATAGTCGAGGATGAAGCCGGCCGTTACCTGATAGTTGAAGAAGTCAGCGGCGGCAAGGTTGTTTTCAACCAGCCTGCTGGCCATATCGAGGAAGATGAAGCCATTCTGGACGCCGTTCGAAGGGAAACCCTTGAAGAGACGGGCTGGAAAATAGAGCCCTTACACTTCCTTGGCATTTACACCTACAAGGCTCCGGCCAACAGCGTTACCTACTATCGTTTCTGCTATGCCGCGCGGGCTCGCGACCGGGTCACCGAACAGCTGGACGATGGCATCATTGCCGCCCACTGGCTAACCCTGGATGAAATCCGCGCGCTCGGAGACAAACTGCGCAGTCCGCTGGTCATCCAGTGCATAGAAGATTACCGAAACGGCCGGCAATACCCGCTGGACGTGGTGGTGGACGCGCAGACGGCGCCCTCGGAAAGATGATAAACTCGCGGTTTTTTAGCCGGTAACGAAGCTGTCATGACCAACGCACCCGAAGCCTCCTCTCCAAACAGCAACGCCAACACGCGCGTTATCGTCGGCATGTCCGGCGGCGTGGATTCTTCAGTGGCCGCCTGGCTTCTGAAAGACCAGGACTACCAGGTTGAAGGCCTGTTCATGAAGAATTGGGACGAGGATGACGGCACCGAGTACTGCACGGCCATGACAGATCTGGCCGACGCCCAGGCCGTAGCCGATGCCATCGGCATCAAACTGCATACCGCCAGTTTTGCGGCCGAGTACTGGGACCGGGTTTTTGAGCACTTCCTCTCCGAATATCAGGCCGGACGAACACCCAATCCGGATATTCTTTGTAACAAGGAAGTGAAATTCCGGGCTTTTCTGGACTATGCTATCACCCTTGGTGCCGACTATATCGCAACGGGCCACTACGCCAGGCAACGACCGATTGCTGGTTCCGCCGGCAAGGCCCAGCTCCTGAAGGGACTGGATCCGAACAAAGACCAGAGCTATTTCCTGCATGCCGTCTCCGGCGACCGCATTGCGCGGACCCTTTTCCCGGTCGGCGAGCTGGAAAAACCGGAAGTCCGCCGTATTGCCGAGCAGCAGGGTTTCGTTACCCATGATAAAAAAGACTCCACCGGTATCTGCTTTATCGGCGAACGCAAGTTCAAAGACTTCCTGAAGCAATACCTTCCGGCACAGCCCGGCAATATCGAAACACCGGACGGCCAGATAATTGGCCGGCACCAGGGCCTGATGTATCACACCATCGGCCAGAGACAGGGCCTGGGCATTGGCGGTCTCAGTAAATTCGGGGACGAGCCCTGGTATGTGGCGGAGAAGGACCTCAGCCGTAATGTGCTTGTTGCGGTTCAGGGCAAACACCATCCCCTACTCTTTTCCCGTGGCCTGGTATCAGGACCGATTGACTGGGTCGCTGGCGAACCACCTGCAGGGACGTTCCGGTGCAAGGCCAAAACCCGTTACCGGCAGCCGGACCAGGATTGCGAGGTTGTCGTGATCGAGGGCGGCGTCCGGGTAGACTTTGACGACGCCCAGCGCGCGGTCACCCCTGGACAATCTGTCGTTTTCTACGATGGCGAGGTGTGCCTCGGCGGCGGCGTCATTGAAGAAACCTGGCGAGACGGCGAACTCTTGCCAACCCGCCTGACCGGAACCCGGCCCCAGGAAGAAACCGCATGAGCCGCTCCCTCAAGGATCAGACCCTGGCCCTTGCCGGGGTTTTCCAGGCCGCAAACCTGGTCCAGCAAATTGCCCATAACGGCCAGTGCAACGAAGCCAGCCTGGAAACCTCCATCCGCTCCCTGTTTGCCACCAACCCGGAGAACACTCTGGACGTCTATGGCGGCGAACTGCGCGACATCCGTGAAGGCCTTGTCACCCTTTCCTCGGTGCTCAGCCAGCAGTCCCGGCAGCAGGACATCGAAGTGCTGCGCTATGCCCTCAACCTGATCCAGCTCGAATCCAAACTGAATCGCCGCTCTGACATGCTGGATGTGATCGGCAGCCGTATTGATCAGGCCAGGCATACCGCAAGCCATTTCGGGTACACCCACCCAAATCTGATCAGCAATCTGGCCTCGGTCTATGCCGACACCATCAGCACCTTTCGACTGCGTATCCAGGTCAGCGGCAACCCCACGGTACTGCAGCAGGAGGAGAATGCTGCAAAAGTGCGCGCCCTGCTGCTCGCGGGCATTCGCTCAGCCGTGCTCTGGCGCCAGACCGGCGGCCGCCGCTGGCAGCTGATCTTTGCCCGGAAAAAAGTTATCGGGCTTGCCAGTGAGCTGGCCGAGGAAGCCAATCGCTCCCTGTACCACTGACAGCGCTGATTCAGTGCCTCCGGTGGTGTATGATGAGCATCCCTTATTTTCTTTTGATCCGAATCTTTGATGACTTGAGAGGTTTTCGATGGAACTCACCGCCCTGACCGCCATTTCCCCGGTCGATGGACGCTATGGCAGCAAGGTCAGCGTCTTCCGTGAAATTTTCAGTGAATATGGCCTGATCAGGAACCGGGTAACCGTCGAGATCCGCTGGCTGCAGAAGCTGGCCGCTCATCCCGGAGTAACCGAGGTCCCCGCGTTTTCCGCCGAAGCCAATCGGGCTCTGGACAACCTGGTCAGTGAATTCGGCCTGGAAGACGCCGAGCGCATCAAGGACATCGAGCGCACCACCAACCACGATGTGAAAGCGGTCGAGTACTTCATTAAGGAGAAAATTGCCGGCGTTCCGGAACTCCACGCCGTCACGGAATTTGTTCACTTTGCCTGCACGTCCGAAGACATCAACAACCTGTCCCACGCCCTGATGCTCCGGGAAGGTCTGGACCATGGCCTGCTGCCGGCCATGGACCGTGTTGTCAACAAACTGGCCCAGCTGGCTCACGACCATGCCGAACAGCCGATGCTGTCTCGCACCCACGGCCAGACCGCCTCCCCGACCACCGTCGGCAAAGAGCTCGCGAACGTGGTTCACCGTCTTCGCCGCCAGGTGAAGCAAATCCGGGAAACCGAGCTGTTGGGCAAGATCAATGGCGCCGTGGGTAACTACAATGCCCACCTGTCCGCCTACCCGGAAATCGACTGGGCCCTGAATGCCCGTGAGTTCATCGAGAGCCTCGGCCTAGACTGGAACCCGTACACCACCCAGATCGAACCACACGATTACATCGCCGAGCTCTATGACGCCGTCGCCCGCTTCAACACGATCCTGATCGATCTGGACCGTGACATCTGGGGCTATATCTCTCTCGGCTACTTCAAGCAGAAAACGGTGGAAGGCGAAGTGGGTTCCTCAACCATGCCCCACAAGGTCAACCCCATTGATTTCGAGAATTCCGAAGGCAACCTCGGCATCGCCAATGCTCTGTTCAGCCACCTCTCCGCCAAACTGCCCATTTCGCGCTGGCAGCGGGATCTGACCGACTCCACCGTACTGCGCAACCTGGGCGTGGGCTTTGCCCATAGCCTGATTGCCTACGAAGCCTCCCTCAAAGGCCTGGGCAAACTGGAAATCAATCCGGCTCGGCTGGATGAAGACCTGGACCATGCTTGGGAAGTGCTTGCCGAGCCGATCCAGACCGTGATGCGTCGTTACAACATTGAAAAGCCCTATGAAAAGCTCAAGGCTTTGACCCGCGGCAAGGCAATGACTCCGGAAGTGATCAAGAATTTCGCGGAGAGCCTCGACATTCCGGAGCAGGCCAAGGCCGAACTGATGGCGCTGACTCCGGGCCTTTACATCGGTAACGCCGTCGATCAGGCACAAAACATCTGAAACCGGGAGTACACCCATGGACATGCTTGGCGGACTGACACCCTCTGAATTTCTGCGGGATTACTGGCAGAAAAAGCCGCTGGTTATCCGCCAGGCGTTCCCGGACTTCCAATGCCCGGTCAGCGCCGATGAACTGGCGGGACTGGCCTGCGAGGAAGGCGTGGAGTCCCGGATTGTCATTGAAAACGACGATGGCAAGCCCTGGCAGCTGCACAATGGCCCGTTTTCCCCGGACCGGTTCAGCAGCCTGCCCGAACAGGACTGGACGCTGCTGGTTCAGGGGCTGGACCACTGGGTGCCGGATATTGCCGACCTTTTGGAGCACTTCCGGTTCATTCCCAATTGGCGTCTGGATGACATCATGGCCAGCTTTGCACCGAAAGGCGGCAGTGTCGGGCCCCATTACGACCAGTATGATGTTTTCCTGCTCCAGGCCCAGGGTCACCGCCGGTGGACGTTTGGTGGGCATTGCGACCATACCTCGCCTCGAGTGGAAGGCACCCCTCTGCGGATTCTGAGCAGCTGGGATGGCGAAGAAACCGTTACCCTGGCACCCGGTGACATGCTGTACCTGCCGCCGGGTATCGGCCATCACGGCGTGGCCGAAGACGACTGCATCACCCTGTCGGTGGGTTTCCGGGCGCCGACTATGGACGATATCCTTACCGGCTTCACCGACTTCCTGTGCAGTCAGTCCGACGCGGCGGACCACCTGAACGATCCGGACCTCCAGGTCCAGGACAACCCCGGCACGATTCAACCCGATGTGGTCGACCGCCTGGAGAGTGTCATCCGGGAAAAGCTCGGGGACCGCCGGCAACTTGCCCTCTGGTTTGGCCAGTTTTCAACAGCGCCCAAGAGCATGGACATTGTTGTTCCCGCCGAGGAGCCGGCGTCTCCGGAGGATGTTGCCGAAGCGATTCATGCGGGCGAGCAGTTACGCTGGAACGAAGGTTCCCGTTTCGCTTACTACGACTTTCCCAGTGAAACCGCCCTGTTTGTCGATGGCGAGCAGTTCCTGCTCAAAGGCGACGCCCGGCCAGTCGCTCCGTTACTGTGTTCCGCTGCCCGTGTGGACATGGCTGCCCTGGCCGGGTTTGCTGGCGATGAGGCGTTGCTTGGGCTTCTGACCACGCTCTACAATCAGGGTTCCGTTTACTTCGAATAGGCATTATGAGCATTCGGTTTCGCAAATATAGCTGGCAACTGGCCCCGGGATCCATCCGTGATATTCGCCAGCAAGTGTTTATTGATGAGCAGAAAGTCCCGCCGGAGCTGGAGTGGGATGAAACCGACGAAATTGCCGATCACTACCTCGCAGTAATGCCGGACAACACCCCGGCCGGAGTGGCCCGGCTGTTTTCGACCCTCGAAGAAACCGGCCATATTGGTCGCATGGCGATATTGCCCCAGTACCGGGGACAGGGGGTCGGGGAGGCACTGCTGAGACACCTTATTGCAGAATCCGCCGAACGATTTTCCGAGCTCAGGCTTTCTGCCCAGGAGCACGCCATTCCCTTCTACCAACGTTCGGGCTTCCATGTCTGTTCGGACGTTTATGACGACGCCGGCATTCCCCACTTTGACATGCGCTGCCTGGCACCGGCTCTCGCCGCTGAGGGTCTCAGCAGCAAGGATCAGCCAATGATTCTGGGCAGCGATACGGATTCCTGGCTGTTTGATACAGAGGCCAGACTCCTGGGTCTGATGGATTCGGTGGTTGGCCAGGCAGGCCAGCGTATCTGGCTTTACGACCGCCTGCTTGAACATGACCTGTACGATCGCCATCTTTTCCGGGAGCTGATATCCGCCCTTGCCCGTCGGCACAGGCTGAGTGAGGTCAGGCTGTTGATCCATGACGACAAGCCCCTGGTGAAGCGTCGCCACATGCTGGTCGAGCTTATGCGTCGGCTGCCAAGTCGCATGGAGCTGCGCCTGGTCAATGAGGACTATCCGGTCGAGGACCAGCCCTTTATTCTGGCGGATCGGGAAGGCGTGGTGTACCGGCATGACTTCTACAGGCCGGAGGGGTTCGCAAAGTTCTCCGATAGTGGGCGCGTAAAACTGCTCGCGGAAAACTTCCAGCGAATGTGGGATGCCGCGCGCCCTTCCCTTGAACTTCGGGAACTACCGCTCTGAGTGATGGGCCTGGGGCGTGTCCGGCGCTTCGAACCTGGCCCCGAACGGAGCAAACTCGGTATCCACTTCAGTGGCCACCTCGGCAATCAGTTTTCGCAACCACTGGTGATCCGCATTGTGCTGTAACAGTGGACTCCAGGCCATTTTAAGTTCAAATGGCGGGATCTCGAACGGCGGCACCTTGACCACTAGATTCGGGTTGTCTTTCTGCAGCCAGGCCGCCCGGGATGGCAAGGTGGCAATCAGATCATGCTGCTCCGCCAGAAGCATGGCCACCTGGTAGTGACGGGTAAATACGGATATCTGGCGTTTGCGGCCCATTCTTGAGAGCGCCTCGTCCACCCAACCCAGACGTTGGACGTCCTTGGGGTTAACACCCACGCCAACGCCAAACCCGGTCTTGCTGACCCAGATGTGGCTGGCGTCCAGATAGGTATCCAGGGTAAACGGCTCTCTCAGCACTGGATTACGGGCGTTCATCAGGCAGGCAAAATACTCGGTCCACAGAGTCTTCTGGTGGAAAGATTGGGGGATCTTGTCAAACCGGTTGATGGCCATATCGAGCCGGCCCTGCTCCACATCCAGAAAGCTGACATCACTGGGGGTGAGCACGTCCAGGGTGACGTGGGGCGCTTCCTGACGGATCCGTCTCAGAACCCGGGGCATCAGGCAGGATTCGGCATAATCACTTGCCATTATCCGGAACACTCTCTGGCTTTCCAAAGCCGAAAACGGTGTCTTCTCCTGCACTGCCTGCTCAATATCCGACAGGATTCCCCGTACCAGCGGTTGCAGTTCCCGCGCACGCTCCGTGGCCGTCATACCCTCACTGGTTCGAACCAGCAGCGGATCACTGAACAAGTCGCGCAACCGCCTCAGACCATTGCTCATCGCAGGCTGGGTAATACCCAAGTGGTTGGCGGCCTTGGTAACATTCCGCTCACGCAACAACACATCCAGGTAGACGAGCAGATTCAGATCAACACGGGAAATATCCACAAAAACTCCGGAACACCAGTAAAATGGGATAAGCCAGGCTCATTCACAAAAGCAATATACATGATGCGGAGGATTCACGTAATCAATCTGCGACACGAACTTTCACATTTGAAAACGGATCTGAGGCGGTATTTCTGCTAGTCTTTCGGACACTTGCTGAATAATATCGGTGTTTTGAGGCCGGTTGATACACCCGCCATCATTTGATCCTGAAGCCGGAGTCGTTACTGACAAAATGGATACCACTACGATCGTCCTTCTGCTGGCGGCAATTGTTACCGTCTCGATTGTCATTATTGTGCTCAGCCAGATGCGCGAGCGCGCCCGCATTGAACGGGCACGCAAGATTACAGCTCAGGAAGACGCCTACAAAAGGGCCAATCGGCTGCTGACTGAAATTCCCGGCCAGTATCTGACCGCCGACCTGAAACTGCTCCTGATTAAACGCATGGAAGAAGCCTGTACGGAGTTGGCCGGACTGAAGTCGAACCTGCCGGTCAAGGAGTGGCAGGCCTCCGCCACCGAGCTGAAAACACAGATCATCGAAAAGCGCGACACCACCACTCCGGTCAAGATTGATTCCGCCGAAAAATCCAATTACGTCAAGGAACTGCTTCAGAATCTGTTCAAGATGATCGAAGCCATGCACAAAAGCGGCCGGGTTGATGCGGCCTCTGCCAAGAAAAACCTCAAGTACGTGCTCTTCCTGGTCCACAAGACCCACGCGGACCTGCATGTGTTTCAGGCCCGGGACTACGTGCGCCAGAACCAGATCCGAAAGGCCATCCACGCCTATCACCTTGCTAGTACCGAGATGGGCAAATCCCGCGACAATCCCCTGGCCATGAAAGCAGTCAAAAGCTTCCGGACGCGCATCAAGGAACTGGAAGCGATGAGTGCCGAGGGCAAAGAAAGCCCGCAGGGAGAGTCCAAACTGGATCGAGAGTGGGATACCTTCCTCCACGACGACGAGTGGAAGAAAAAGGCCGATTACGACGACTGAAGGCACAGAACGGGTCGCCAATGCAGGCCCGCCAACAGGGACAGTGCAAACCCGTGAGCAAGGGCTTCAAACAACGACTTTCCTATCGACTGACTCGGGACACGGTACTGGTTGCAATGGCTCTCGGGCTGGTGCTGAACGTTGTTCAGATAACCCTGGACTACTTCAGCGCAAAGGAGTCCATGGAGAAGGAAGTCCACGCGCTGATCGATATCAGCAACAGCCCGGCCTCCCAGATTGCCTACAATATTGATGTCCGGCTGGCGGAAGAATTACTCGATGGCCTGCTGCGCCACCCCGCCACCATCGATGCACGGATTACCGACAACGATGACGAGACCATGGCTGCAGCCAGCAAAAGCAGTCCGGTGTCGCCCTACCGATGGGTGAGCGATCTGCTGTTCGGCTCCGACCGGGTCTTCCGGCAGGAACTGCAGGTTCCGCAGCTTGAGGATCTGCCACTAGGGCATCTGACTGTCACTATCGATACCTATCACTATGGCGCGCTGTTTCTCCAGAGGGCCGGCTACACGCTGATCAGTGGGCTGTTGAAAAGTCTGATCCTGTCTGCGGCGTTGCTGGCTATCTTCTATTTCGTTCTCACCCGCCCCATGCTCAACGTGATCAGCGCGCTGAGCCAGGTGCGAGCCAGCTCTCCCGAAAAAGTCAGGCTCCCGATACCGGCAAACCATCGGGAAGACGAAATCGGCACCATGGTTGGCATTATCAACCAGCATCTCGAAACCATTGACTCGAGTCTTGTCCAGCTGCGACACGCCGAGATTACCATGAAGAACTACTCCACCCAGCTTGAGCAGGAAGTGGAGGATCGTACCCGGGAAATCTCCGAGAAGAACGAGGCCCTGCAACGCGGTAACCGCGCACTGGTGAAAGCCAAGGAAGATGCTGTTCGCCGGGCACGGGCAAGGGCCAACTTCCTGGCCAGTATGAGCCACGAGATCCGCACCCCTCTCAACGGCGTACTGGGCATGCTTGGCCTGGCACTTGAGGGCGAACTGGACCCGGCACAACGCAATCGGATGGAAATCGCCCTGAACGCCGGCGAGAGCCTGCTCGGGCTGCTCAACGACATACTGGACATCTCAAAAGTAGAAGCCGGCAAACTCAGCCTGGAAAACATCCCGTTCAGCGTCCGGCATCTTATAGAGGAATGCGCAACACTCCACGCCCAGCAGGCGCGCCGGAAACACATTCAGCTGGTTACCGAAATCGACCCGGACCTGCCCGAAAACTTCCTGGGCGATCCGACACGGGTGCGCCAGGTGCTCAATAACCTGCTGAGCAACGCTATCAAGTTTACCGATGAGGGCAGCGCAAAGATTCGGGCAGGCCATTCCGGGGGAAGCCTGAGAATTGACGTGGTCGACACCGGGATCGGAATGTCCAACGAAGGCCTGCATCGGATTTTCTCACCTTTTTCTCAGGCCGACGTCGATACCACACGACGATTTGGCGGTACCGGCCTGGGACTGACACTCTGCCGTCAACTGGTGGAACGCATGCACGGCCAGATCCTGGTGGACTCCCGGGAAGGCAGCGGAACCCACTTCACCGTGACCCTGCCGTTGCCGGTTCATGAGGCAGACAGCGATGTAGCCGGGGTAGACAGCCGACTCAAGGAGATCGGAGTTGCCATGGCCATCCCACCGGACAGCCCACACCGCTCTCCGATCGAGGCTCAGCTCCGGAAGTGGGGCATTCCAATCCGCGGTGCAAGCAGGCACCCGGACGGAATTCTACTGGCGCTGGCCAGCGCCGAGGATGAGGAAACCCTGGAATTTGCCGCCGATTGGCAAGGCGCCGGCGTCATTCTTGCCGACTTTACCGGGACCCTGCCCCCGGGCAAGGGGCAACATCAGCTACTGCCACTTCCATTGCGACGGGACGAACTGCTCCGCTGCCTTGGCCTGGCCGCGGGGCTGCCCCCCGCCGACGACCAGCTTGCCCCCTCCATTGAACCCATTGAACATAACGGCACGGAATCTTCTCTGTCGATCCTTCTGGTTGAGGACAACCAGGTGAACCAGCTGGTGGCAACCAGCCTACTGAAAAAACTCGGTCACCGGGCGGACCCCGCCGAGAACGGCCTAAAAGCCATACAGGCACTTGAACAGAACCACTACGACCTGGTGCTGATGGATTGTCAGATGCCGGTGATGGATGGGTATGAGGCGACACAGAGGATTCGCCAGAACCCGGAATGGAAACATCTGCCGATCATTGCAGTTACGGCGAATGTGATGCAGGGCGATCGGGAAGACTGCCTTGCCTCGGGCATGAACGACTACATAACCAAGCCATACAAGCGTGATGAGCTCCGGGCTGTGATTGAGCGCTGGCGTCCCCCTGTCTCACCGGAAGGGTCAGGCCGGTAGCAGCTTCTCGATGTCGGCCCGGATATCTTCGGGTTTTGTCGTGGGCGGATAGCGACGAACAACCTTGCCATCTGGCCCGACCAGAAACTTGGTAAAGTTCCACTTCACTTTTTCAGACCCTATAAGCCCCTTGGCTTCGCGCTTGAGAAAGCGGAACAACGGATGAGCGCCATCGCCATTGACGTCAACCTTGGAGAACATGGGGAAATCGACACCGTAATTCAGACTGCAGAACTGGCTGATCGCATCCTCATCGCCCGGATCCTGATTCAGGAACTGGTTACAGGGAAAGCCCAGAACCTCAAAGCCTTTGTCGCCCAATTCGGTATGTAGGGACTGTAAGCCCTCGAATTGGGGAGTGAATCCGCATTTGCTGGCGGTATTAACGATCAGAAGCACTTTACCCTGGTACTCTGCCATGCTTTTCTCGTTGCCCTTGATATCCCGTACCGTGAAATCGTAGACCGTCTCGCCTGCCATAAGCTTCTCCATTTGATGTTTTGCGTTCTTCCTGGACCATTGTTCACAACACAGACCAAAAAACCATGGCAATGCAGGCTGTACGGGGATCATTTTTAAAACCGCTTCAGGTTTGTGAGCTAAATCTGCCTTACCACGACACAATTCATCATAATTCCCCTGTTGCCGCCGGCCCTCGCTCCGCTAGAATAAAGGCCTGTCGCATTGGCAGGTGCCATTTTTCGATCTCAAAAGAAGGACGTCCGGGTCTTATGCAGAACTACTACAAATCCGCCAAGCTGGATAACGTGTGTTATGAAATCCGTGGCGTAGTTCTGCGGGAAGCGCGTCGACTCGAAGAAGAAGGTCATCGCGTGCTGAAGCTCAACATCGGCAACCCTGCTGCATTTGAGCTGGATGTCCCTGAGGAAATCCAGCAGGACGTCATCTACAACATGCACCAGGCCCAAGGCTATGTGGAATCAAAGGGGCTGTTCTCTGCCCGCAAGGCAGTCATGCACTACTGCCAGCAACGGGGCATCGACAAAGTCGATATTGACGATATTTTCCTCGGTAACGGCGTCAGTGAGCTGATCGTCATGACCATGCAGGCCATGTTGAACACCGGTGATGAAGTACTCATCCCGGCCCCGGACTACCCCCTGTGGACCGCTGCAGTCACACTTTCCAGCGGCAAACCGGTGCACTATCGCTGCGACGAACAGCAGGACTGGTTTCCGGATATTGACGATATCCGCAAGAAAATTACCCGGCGGACCCGCGCCATTGTTCTGATCAACCCCAACAACCCGACCGGGGCTGTTTATTCAAAGGAACTTCTGGAACAAGTCATCGAACTGGCCCGAAAGCACAACCTGATCATCCTCTCGGACGAGATCTACGACAAGATTCTCTATGACGGTACCCAGCACATTTCCACCGCGTCACTGGCTGACGATGTGCTCTTCTTTACCTATAACGGCCTGTCCAAGAATTACCGTGCAGCGGGTTACCGCTCGGGCTGGATGATCGTCAGCGGAGCCAAACATCGGGCAAAGGATCTGATTGAGGGCATCGACATGCTCTCCAACATGCGCCTGTGCGCCAATGTGCCGGCCCAACTGGCCATTCAGACAGCGTTGGGAGGCTACCAGTCCATCAACGATCTGGTGGCGCCAGGCGGACGTCTGTATGAGCAGCGGGAAACCGCTTGGCGGATGCTCAACGACATTCCGGGGGTAAGCTGTGTCAAACCTCAGGGCGCGTTGTACCTGTTCCCGAAACTGGATCCGAAGCACTTCCCCATCGTGAACGACGAGAAACTGGTTCTGGACCTGCTGTTGCAGGAAAAAATCCTGCTGGTACAGGGTTCCGCCTTTAATATCGATGACAAGCAGCACCTGAGAGTGGTCTTTCTGCCACGGGAAGACACCCTGGAGGACGCCATGGGTCGACTCGGGAATTTCCTTGGCCAATACCAGCAATAACGGGGACAACCATGGCGGACATACACGTCGAGGAATTCTACAAGGATGCGGCGATTGCTCTGGTGCAGCTATATGGCGCATTCCCGCGTCGGATAAACCTGTTTGTCGAGGACATTGCCGGTCCGGATGAGCCGGACGAGTTCGGTCTCCATAGCAAGCGACATATGGCCTGTTTTGGCGCACTGCTCTGGCTCGCAGAGGAAGGTCTGCTTCGGTACGTCGACACCATCCGCCAGGAAGCACTGGACCAGGCGGTACTGACCAGAGACGCCTTTATCCGCCTGAGCGCCCCGGCGCCCAAGACGCTGACCAACGAATTCGGAATCCCCGAGGAAACTGCCGCCGATAGCCTGCCCCCCTCGGTCCAGGAGGATCTTTCCACCCATATCCACCTGATCCGCAAGACGCTGCGCGGTGGTAACTCCGCCCGAATCAGCCAGATCATGCAGGCAACTTTTTTTGCCGACCGCGGCAATTATTAAATCAACGTAAGCTCGTTGATTGATTGAACCGCGGCCGCATATAACGGTCTGAATGACGGCTTTATTTTCTGTGACGAACTGATCAGGGAACCAACATGCGTATTCTGCTGTTTCTGGCAACCAACCTTGCTGTAATACTAGTTGCCAGCTTTACACTGCGACTTCTGGGCGTGGACAGCTACCTCGCTCAGAATGGTATTCAGTATGGCTCTTTGCTGGCTTTCGCTGCAGTCTTCGGATTCGCCGGCGCTATCGTATCACTGCTGATATCCAAGCGAATGGCCAAATGGAGCACCAAGGCCCGGGTCATTGACTCCCCGAGAACACCCGCCGAACGCTGGCTGGTGGATACTGTAGCGGAGTTGGCGAAAAACGCCGGTATCGGCATGCCGGAGGTCGCTATCTTCCCGGCGTCCCAGTCCAATGCCTTCGCAACAGGCTGGAACAAGAACGATGCGCTGGTCGCTGTCAGCGAAGGCCTTTTACATCGTTTTAACAAGGATGAGATCAGGGCAGTCCTGGGCCACGAAATCGGCCACGTTGCCAACGGTGACATGGTGACACTGGCTTTGATTCAGGGTGTGGTGAATACCTTCGTCATTTTCGCGTCCAGGGTCATCGGCTCCTTCGTCGACCGGGTGATTTTCAAGAATGAAAGCGGGCATGGGCTCGGCTTCTTCGCCGTCAGCATCGTTGCCGAAATCGTTCTGGGCATACTCGCCAGCACTATCGTGTTCTGGTTCTCCCGCCGCCGGGAATTCCGGGCGGATATCGCCGGTGCTCAACTGGCAGGTCGCTCAGCCATGATCAGCGCGTTGGCAAGGCTAAAACAGGAAAGTGAAGTGCCAGATCAGATGCCGGACTCCCTCCAGGCGTTCGGTATTAATCGCGGAGCCCGGGGCGGCCTGAGTGCCCTTTTCATGACGCATCCGCCACTGGAAGACCGGATAGAGGCGCTGCAGAGCGCCAAGCTATAAAAAAACGGGGCCATGCCCCGTTTTTTGTTGTGCCGGCGTTGCTCAATCAGATCTTCAACTTGAATCCGATAGCCCGGAAACTGTCCTGCAGCGATTTACTGGTTCCCTTGAGCTGGATCTTGAGACTGGAGCACTCCCGACGAACCGGGTAGTCCCGACGCAGTCTGTCAAACGCCGCACCCCGCTCTTCAGATGAGCCTATCATGGCATTGCGAAGCCTGGCATCGTCCCGGCGAGGGTCGTAACAGGCCCTCAGCGCAATGCGAATCGCATCCTCTTCGTCCGCCGAGCTGGTAAAGGAAATCTTGCTGAGGGCTGGCTCCGGTAGAAACTGGCCCGCTTTTTTGCGAACCGGCAGCCCCAGGAACTGGCTCAGGGCCTGATAGATCATTTCCGTTCCCTGAACCTTGCCCTCCAGGCTGTACCCGGCAATGTGCGGTGTCGCCAGCCAGACCCGGTCAACCAGCTCGGGATGAATCCTGGGCTCCTGCTCCCAAACATCCAGGGCGACGGCGGGCGCATGGCCCTGTTCAAGCCGGACCAGCAACGCTGAAGAATCGATGACTTCTCCACGCCCGGCATTGATAAGGAGTTGGTTTGCACCCAGCGCCTCAAGCTCTGGATAACCGATCATGTGCAGAGTGGGATGGTCACCTTCACTTGTCAGAGGCGTATGCAGGGACACCACATCACACCGCATGGCTTCTTCCAACACCACAAACTCCTGGTCGTCCTCTTCCCGGTCCGCCCTGGGCGGATCGCAAAGACACACATCGAATCCAAGGCGTTCCAGCTTGTGGGCCAGCTCCCCACCAACATTACCGACACCGACGATTCCGACGCTTAGCTGGGACCAATCCGACAAGCCACGTCGTTCAGCATGCAGTGACAGCACGGACAACACGTACTCGGCCACACTGTTGGCGTTGCAGCCCGGCGCCGCAGAAAAGCGAATGCCAGCCTGCTCAAGCCAGTCGAGATCGACATGATCAGTACCGATGGTGGTTGTACCCACAAATCGGACCCGACTGCCCTCCAGAAGCTCGCGATTTACTCTGGTGACGGAACGAACCAGCAGTATATCGGCGTCCCGGACATCGTCGCTCGACATGGAGCGACCGGACACCCGCCGAATCTCACCTATGTCGCCAAAGAATGAGTCCAGTAGAGGAATGTTTTCGTCTGCTACGATCAACATGATGATGTCCGGCCCTGTCAGTTCCTGCGCTGACGCTGATTACGGCCACCCTGACCACGACCGCCTGAACCCTGCGGCCGCCGGCCGCGTTTTCGGGTAATCGGCGGGTTTTCCATCGGCGCCATGAGCGCCTCATCGGGCACCGCAGTCTTCAGTTTCTGGCTGATGTAGGTTTCGATGGCCGGGAGTGCGAAAGAATCGTCTTCACCGGCGAAACTGATGGAAACCCCATGCTTGCCAGCTCTGCCCGTGCGCCCGATACGATGCACGTAATCCTCGGCATTATCCGGCAGATTATAGTTGAATACATGGGTAACGCCGTTTACGTGAATGCCACGGCCGGCCACATCGGTGGCGACCAGCACCTGGATACTTCCCTTCTTGAACTGATCCAGGGTTTTGAGGCGTTTGTTCTGGGCGATCTCTCCAGACATCAGCGCCACCTTGACCCCCTGGTTTCTCAGGTCTTCTTCCAGGTCGCGACACTGATCCCGCCGGTTGGCGAACACCAATGCCTTTTCCACTTCGGGCCGTTTCAGGAAATTCACGAGCACCGGAAGCTTCTCATCGTCGCCGACCAGGTACACTGTTTGCTCAACTCGTTCAGCCGTCTTCTGTTCGGGCTCAATCTCAACAAACTCTGCGTTGCTCGTCCACATGGAGGCGAGGTTGAGCACATCCTGGTTGAACGTGGCACTGAACAGCAGTGTCTGGCGCTCATCTTTGGGCGTGCACTTGCGAATAATCCGTTTAACATCCGGAATGAACCCCATGTCCAGCATGCGATCAGCCTCATCCAGAATCAGGATGTCGAGCTGATCCAGGAATACGTCCTGGGAGCCGAGGAAATCGATCAGGCGCCCCGGAGTCGCAACGAGAATGTCGACGATCTCATTCTGGAGTTGGTCGCGCTGTTTGTCATAGTTCATGCCGCCCACAACGGTAACCACGTTGTGCCCGGTATGCTGGCACAATTGCTCGGCGTCTTTCGCGATCTGCATCGCCAGTTCCCGGGTTGGCGCCAGGGCCAGAACACGCGGCTCAGAGGCAAAACGGTCTTTTTCTGGAATCGGAGTCTCAAGCAGACTCTGGATTGCCGTAATCAGAAACGCAGCGGTTTTACCAGTGCCGGTCTGCGCCTGACCAATCAGATCTTCGCAGGCCAGGGTCCAGGGCAGTGTTTCTGCCTGAATGGGTGTGCAGTATTCAAAACCAATGGCCGTAATGGCATCCAGCAAACGCTTGTCGAGGTTCAGATCGCTGAATCTCAGATCGCCGGTGTGTTTTGGGTCAGATGTCATAAAGTCTCAGTTTCCTGGGAATGTCCTGATTCAGAATATAACGGAGCGATACGCCGGGCATCTTCATGCCAGCGCTCTTCAATGGCTTCTCCGGTTCCATAAAATGTTGCCAGCGAATCAAAAAATGTCTGGGCCCGGGGCGGCAGACCCCTTAACAGATACTCGCCCGCCTGGTTCCGTACGTTGCGTCGGAAACGCTCTTCATTGGCGGCGCCAACTCCGGAAAGGTTGTCCACGCTGATGTTAAATCGGGAACCCGCAGCCACCGAAAACAACCATTCAATGGCCTGTGGCTTTACCTCGACCTGCTCGAAAGCCTCTTGCTGCTGCAGTGTACGGCCATCCGGACAGTACCAGTAACCATAGTCGTGAAGTGTGCGCCGGTACTCACCAGCAATACACCAGTGGCTTATTTCATGCAAAGCGCTGGCATAATAGCCGTGAGCAAAAACAACCTGAGCCAAGCCTTCGGGCCCGCTGGCAGGCAAGTATTCAGGTTCATCGCTGCCTTTGACCAGAACTGTCCGGTATGCTTCCCGGAAAAGGTCATTAAACAGCATGATAAGATCATTTGGACTGTGATTCATTGGGTGGCTATTGTGCGACTTTACCGCCCCCAATACCAGAGGGAACTTTGACAACCCCCTCATGTCCATTGCTGGCGTGAGCCGGCTGCGACTGCGCTGTAACAGTCCGACTTTGAAACAGTCTGATCAAAGAGACACTAACCGGGAAATCCTACAATCAATGATGGCTTTCGCTGCAGTAACAAAGATGAAACGCCAACGGGTGCATCCACTAAACCTGATTCTTGCACTCAGCCTGATGCTTTTGGCCTCCTCTTCTGCCTGGGCCCTTGGCAGTAATGGGGGCTCCCTGTTTGGCGGCCAGAGTAATGATTTCCTTCCGGTCGACGAAGCTCTGCCCTTCAGTTTCACCACCGACGCTGACGCCGTGGTTCTCACCTGGGACATCACACCCGGGCACTATCTTTATCGCAAACGGGTAAGCATCACTGCTACCAATCCCGATGTCGAACTTGGCGAACCGGAATTTTCGGCATCAGGAACGGTGACTGAAGACGAATTCTTCGGAAGAACCACGGTATTCTTTGACCCCATTGAAGCCCGTGTTCCGGTCTCTCTTCCAGCCGGCGTCCGGGAGGCACAGCTGCAGGTAACCTATCAGGGCTGCGCCAAAGCCGGGCTGTGTTACCCGCCCCAGACCCGGGATGCACTCTTCTATCAGGGCAGTGGCGGCTCCGGCTCGCCATCATCGTCGGCAGCCGGTTTTTCGGGAGGCGGCAGCGTACCTGTCAACACGGAAACCGCCACCGGACTCGCGGGTTTTCTGGCTCAGCAATCTACCCTTGTGATCGCAGGTGTGTTTCTTTTGCTGGGGCTGGGTTTGACCTTCACCCCCTGCGTTCTGCCCATGGTACCCATTATTTCGTCCCTGGTTTCCGGCAGGAACACACGAACCGCTGGGCATGCCCTGCTCTTGTCGGGCAGTTACGTTCTGGGCATGGCACTGACCTACGCTGCAGCCGGCGTGCTGACCGGCCTGCTCGGCGCCAGCTTCAACCTTCAGGCACAACTGCAATCACCCTGGGTTTTGAGCGTCTTTGCCCTGCTGTTCGTGGTATTTGCACTGTCCATGTTCGACGTGTTTGAAATCCAGCTACCGCGCTTCATTCGTGAACCACTCAATGACGCCAGCCACCGGCTCACCGGAAGCCGGGTGTTCAGTATTTTCGGTATTGGCGCTCTGTCTGCCCTGATTGTATCGCCCTGCGTATCAGCTCCGCTGGCCGGCAGCCTTTTGTATATCTCCACCACCCAAGATGCCGTCATCGGGGGTGTCGCCCTTTTTGCACTTGGCCTTGGCATGGGCATTCCACTGATTCTGGTGGCAGTGGGTGGTCGAAAACTGCTGCCCACAACCGGCCACTGGATGACTGCGGTGAAACACTTCTATGGTGTCATGTTGCTGGCGGTGGCCATCTGGCTGGTTGAGCGCCTGGTCCCGGGGTGGCTGGCACTGACCCTGTGGGGCCTCCTTGTTGCCATCACCGGCGTCCAGTTGGGCGCCTTTGATGCCGCCAAGGCAGGCTGGGAGCGAACTCGCAAAGGCCTTGGCCTGGTTCTTTTCGCCTACGGCCTCGCTTTGCTCGCAGGCGCTGTGGGCGGGGCCAACGATCCGTTGAAACCTCTGGCACCCTTTACCATGGCTTCCGCGTCATCCGGTGCCGTTGGCGCCGGAGGTCTCCAGCACGCTGATTTTGTCCGCGTCGAACAGCCCGCTGAAATACGGGCGATGTTGCAACAGGCCCGGGAACAGGGCCGGCCCGTGATGCTTGATTTCTATGCCGACTGGTGCATTTCCTGCAAGGTCATGGAGCGCAATGTGTTCAGCAAGCCGGATGTGATCCAGGCGCTTGCGCCCTATACTTTGCTGCAGATCGACATGACCGACAACACACCGGAACAACAGGCCATGCTGGACGACCTTGGTCTCTTTGGGCCGCCCGCCATCCTGTTCTACGGCAGCAATGGAGAAGAGCTCTCCCGGCGGAGGGTGCTAGGCGAAATGGATCGTGCGGAATTCCTTGGCCACCTCCGGACGCTGCGCCCGGAGGTTTAACACGATGGGCAGCTATTGCCCTCGTCGTATCAGGTAGATGAACAGGTCACTGTCTTCGGACTGATCTATCAGCTCGTGACCAAGAAACTGGCAGAACCTCGGTATGTCCCGGGTGGTGGAAGGATCAGTGGCAACAACTCGCAACACACCGCCGGGTTGAACATCATTGATCCGGTTATGAAGCATCATCACCGGTTCCGGGCAGAAAAGGCCACGGGCATCCAGCTCCAGGTCGTATTCGGTTGCGCTCACACTAGGTCTCCTGTCAATGAACCTGATTTTTCGTGAAAACCTGCTAAATTATTGTTTATAACAGTTAAAACACTTGGAGGTTTGCCATGATCCGGGTTCTGATCGAACGCCATATTGCTGAAACCCTGGAAACAGCCTACGAAGAACGTTCGCGCAAGGTTCTCCAGCAGGCTGTCAGTGCCCCCGGCTTTATATCCGGCGAAACCCTGGTTGACAGCCACGACCCCAATCACCGGATAACACTGGCGAACTGGCGGTCTGAAGCAGACTGGGACCGCTGGTTTCACTCCGACGCACGCCGAGCACTCATGCTGGAGTTAATCCCCATGATGGATGAGGAAGAACACATCACGGTTCTGGAACAAAGCGCCTTTTAACCCGTCCGCTCGATAAAACAGGTAATTTCTTCACGGTCATGATACAGGTGGCGGGCTTTCAGGCGAAAACCGATGCCCGCCTCTTTCAGGCCATCGACAAGAATATCACGGCAGATCAGCCACTCGTCATAGCGCTTTTTCATCGGTAACTTGAGATTGAATACCGTGTAACGACAAAGACCCTCACCGAGCCAGGTGACGGCCAGCTTCGCAGTTTTCCGGGGCTGATCCACAATATCGCAGACCATCCAGTCGATACCCCGTTTGGGACGCCACCCGTAGCCATCCGCCTCCACATGCTCCACCTGCCCCGAAGCCATCAATTCGGGGTTCATGGGGCCGTTATCCACCGCGGTTACCATCATTCCCTGGCGCACAAGCTGCCAGGTCCAGCCACCTGGAGCGGCCCCCAGATCGGCGGCCTTCTTGCCACCACCGAGGTAGTCGAGCTCCTGTTCCGGCGGCAAAAACACCTTCCAGGCCTCTTCCAGTTTCAGGGCAGATCGACTGGGCGCCGATGCCGGCAGCCGCAATCGCGGGATGCCACCGACATACCGGGCCCGATTATCCGCAAGGCTGAACCCCACAACAACCGAACCGAAGTCCTGCAGGAAAACCTCCAGTCGGGCCGGGGCCGAAGCATTCTGGTCGGCCTTAAGGAGACCAGCTCCACGCAAGCCACGGGAGAGAGGCGATACCCACTTCCGCGCAAAGTTTCCAAGATCACCGTCCGCATTATTTTCCGGCAACCTGACCTCAAGCCGCGCACATCCGGGATAGCCTCGCCCTAGCCCCTGGAGCCCTTCTATAACCGCGCCAACCCTGTCGACCTCGGGCAAGCTGAATTGCCCCAGGACCACGATCCAGTCACGAACAAACACCAGTTCATCAAGCTTGAGGCGGGCCATCACATCATCCGCGGTTTCTGGAGCGGTCGGGTAGAAACGCACCAGACCCTGATCTTTAACAGGTTCGAAATAGCCAAAAATACCGCTTTCTGCGGCTGAGTCAGTCACTTCACGCCCGGCTTCCGTTTCAAAGCCGGGCCGGCAAAACACAAGAATCTGTTCCATGTATTTCCTGAATCGGGGTTGGAGACCAACCGGTAAAAGTTGAATCTGTTTAACAGCGCAGATTGTCCTCTCTGGCTACACTTCCCGCTCTGATAACCGCGGGAAGCCATGAATGACGTCCGTTTTGCGCTTGATTGCCATTCTCAGCCTTTTGCTGACCCCTGCCTTGGCGTTGCCAGACAAGGGATCCGCCCCGTTGGGCTGTCCCACTCTCGAGGCAACCGATCCTGCTGCCCGCGCTTCCCTGATGCAATACATTTGCTATTACAGCGCCCCGCCGGGCGCGCCCGGCCATACGGCAACGAATCCTGACCAGCTTTCGGAGGGGCTGGAGTGGACGCCAGCGAACGGGCGGGACCTGGTTTTCAGCCATACCAAATCCGTTTACTGGGTCCACCTACAGGTCAGGAACTCCGGGACTGAACGTGCCGCCTGGTACCTGAAAGTCAACTATCCTCTGCTGGACGAAGTTACATTCTGGCAAACCGGGAATAATACTACAGAGACAGTTGTTACCGGTGATCAGCGCCCTTTCGCATCTCGAGCGGTAGCCTACCGATATTTCCTGCTCCCCGTCACCCTGAATGGCGGTGAGACCCGGTCTCTGACGATCCGGATCCACAGCAATGGCGCACTGAACGTGCCGCTCAGTTTTGAAACTGCGGCAGAAGTGATTGCCCGCAGCAATCACCTGACACTGACTCATGGGCTTTTCTACGGAGCCCTCCTGGTCTTCGCGGTCTTCAACCTGCTGCTTTTTTTCAGCTCCGGAACAGGCTATTACTTCTATAACGCATTCTACCTAGCGGCGCTGGGGCTCTTTCTGTTTGCTATGGGCGGATTCGCCAACCAGTACTTCTGGCCAGACAATGCCAGCTTTGCCAATACGTCCATTCCGCTGTCGTTGTCACTTTGCGCTCTCGCCATGATACTTTTTGGCCGCTCGTTCCTGGAAGTTGACAGGGGAACTATCTCAGATACCCTGCTCAAGGGTCAGGCCTGGTTCTGCGTCGGGTTCCTGGCGCTGACTCTGGTGCTGCCCTACAACAAGACCATTCTCCTCAATACCGTTCTGGCTCTGACTGTTATCTCAAGCCTGTTCATCATCGCAGCCGTTCGGTGGAAGCAGGGCTATCAGCCTGCCATGTGGTACTTGCTGGCGTGGCTTATCATGCTGGTTGGTGGCCTGATATACGCCCTGGCGGCCTTTGGCTACCTCCATGACTTCCTTGCAAGAGAAGCATTGATGCAATCCGCGGTGGGGGGACAGGTGATTCTGCTGAACTATGCCATGGTGCAGCGATGGCGCCTCCTCAACCAGAAGCTTCTGGATGTCGAGCACAGCGCCAGGACAGAGCTGGAATTCAAGGTCCACGAACGCACTTCACAGTTGCGAAATACTATGCGTGAACTGGAAAAGGCCAATCGCAAGCTGTCAACGATGAGCCTGAACGACGCCCTCACCGGCCTCTATAACCGAAGGCATCTGAATAACATTTTCCCCGAGCTTTGCGCTGAAGCACGTCGAACCTCCCAGCCCCTGACGCTGGCCCTGGTAGACGCCGACCATTTCAAGAACATTAACGATACATGGGGCCATGGCTTCGGGGACACCTGCCTTCAGTTCATCGCCGAATTGCTTAGCCGGCATGTAAAACGCCCGAGAGATGTAGCCATCCGTTTCGGCGGTGAAGAGTTCGCTCTGCTGCTACCCGGAACCGATGCGGCAGGGGCCCTGAACGTCTGTGCGCTACTGCTGAAAGATATCGCCAACACGCCGCTTCTGTCGCCGGACGGCACCGAGGTGAGAATGACTCTGAGCGCTGGCATCGCGTCGCTCACCCCGGGCGAGACGCAGAACCAGCTATTCGAGCGCGCAGATGAAGCCCTGTACCGCGCAAAAAGCGAGGGCCGCAACCATGCTCAACTATCTGAAACTATTGGAGTGGAGTGAAGATCAGGCTAAAAGCTGCTCATCCACAAAAATCCGGGCTTCCCGTGCAGCTGAAGCAATCAGATCGCCCTGTGTCCAGGCCTGGCTTTTCAGTGGCTGGAAATCGTGATTGCCACCTTCCAGCCAGCGCAAACGGATCGCTTCCAGTTCCTGTTCGTGATCGTCCATCTCGGCGGGCTTGCCGAACGGATCCCTTGTCCCCTGAAGCACCAGCATGGGGCAGTTCAGATCCCGGAAATGTGCTGTGCGCCAACGGTCCAGCTTTCCCGGCGGATGGAACGGGTAACCAAAACAGACAACACCATCGATGCCATCCCGACGGCTGGCCAGGATGCTCGCCATGCGGCCGCCCATGGACTTGCCTCCAACCAGGATCATGCTTCCGCTCCCGAGCTCTGTGCGAAGCTGGTCAACGACCGTGGAAAAATACTCCAGTAATGCCGGCTCCCGGTCGGGCGGACGCTTCTTTCCATCTAGGCGTCGTTTCTGCATGTAGGGGAATTCAAAGCGAACCGTCCCGATACCTTCCCGCTCAAGCGCCACGGCAAGCTCCTCCATGAACGAAGAGTCAGCCGGCGCGCCCGCGCCATGAGCCAGAATCAGTACGACTTCCGAGTGACTCACATAGCCTTTGGTCTTAATCAACTCCACAGGATTCACCTCATCCAATTAAGCGACTATCATTGCTAGCAGGCAACACATATTCCCTACGCTGAAACAACTCCAATAACGGCACTGAAAAGGAAGCCATGTTGCTGATTTCGGCGCATTTGACGGATGTCAGGAGTTGACCTGAGTCATTGCAAACAGCTAATCGTTTCTCCATACTTGCGCCCGCATATTTCCCCACTTTAAACCCATTGGTAAGGCTATGAGCACAGTAAATGCAAACCTGACATACAACTACAAGGTGGTAAGGCAGTTCACCATCATGACAGTGGTATGGGGTATTGTAGGTATGTCCCTGGGTGTGCTGATCGCAGCACAGCTGGTCTGGCCATCCCTCAACCTCGACCTGCCCTTCACCCACTTCGGCCGCCTGCGGCCGCTGCATACCAACGCCGTCATATTCGGCTTTGGTGGAAGTGCCCTCTTCGCTACCTCCTATTATGTTGTGCAACGCACCTGTCAGGCCCGTCTGATTTCGGATGGTCTCGCGTCGTTCACTTTCTGGGGCTGGCAAGCGATCATTGTCTCGGCAGCTATCACTCTGCCGCTTGGCCTTACCTCAACCAAAGAGTACGCAGAGCTTGAATGGCCGATCGATATCGCCATTGCCATTGTCTGGGTAACGTACGCTCTGGTGTTCTTCGGAACCATTACCAAGCGCAGTACGCCGCACATTTATGTGGCCAACTGGTTTTATGGTGCATTCATCATCACCGTTGCGGCTCTGCACATCGGCAACAATCTGGCCCTGCCAGTCAGCGCCTTCAAATCCTACTCAGCCTACGCTGGCGTTACTGATGCCATGATGCAATGGTGGTATGGCCATAACGCAGTTGGCTTCTTCCTGACTGCTGGCTTCCTGGGCATGATGTACTACTTCGTTCCCAAACAAGCCAACCGTCCGGTTTACTCCTATCGCCTGTCTATCGTCCACTTCTGGGCCCTGATCGCGACCTATGTCTGGGCCGGTGGTCACCACCTGCACTACTCTGCGCTGCCAGACTGGGCACAGACTGCGGGCATGGTTATGTCCCTGATTCTGCTCGCACCTTCCTGGGGCGGCATGATCAACGGCATGATGACCCTGTCAGGCGCCTGGCACAAACTTCGTACCGACCCCATTCTGCGCTTCCTGGTGGTTTCCCTGTCGTTCTACGGCATGTCCACTTTTGAAGGTCCGATGATGGCCATCAAGACTGTGAACGCACTTTCCCACAACACTGACTGGACCATCGGCCACGTTCACTCGGGTGCTCTTGGCTGGGTTGCCATGATCAGTATCGGTGCGGTTTATCATCTCGTACCCAAGCTTTGGGGTGTTCAGGCGATGTATAGCACTGCTCTGATTAACGTTCACTTCTGGCTTTCCACTGTCGGTGTTGTTCTTTACATCGTCGCAATGTGGGTAAACGGCATCATGCAAGGCCTGATGTGGCGCGCAGTTAACGAAGACGGCACATTGACCTACAGCTTCGTTGAGGCTCTGGAAGCTTCTTATCCGGGCTACTTCGTTCGCTTCATCGGTGGGGCTATTTTCGTGAGCGGTATGCTCTTGATGGCTTACAACGTTTATATGACCGTTCGCCAGAAAGATGCGGTTGCGCAGGACAACGCGGCAGCACAGCCGGCGTAACGGGAGAGAATCAGAATGAAACATGAAATAGTCGAAAAAAACCTTGGCCTGATGATCGTACTGATCGTCCTGACCATCAGTGGCGGCTTTCTGGCTGAGATAGTGCCTCTGTTCTTCCAAAAGAGCGTTAATGAGCCTATCGAGGGTCTCAAGCCACTCAGCGCCGTTGAGTTGGAAGGCCGGGACATCTACATCCGTGAAGGCTGCCACGTGTGCCATACCCAGCAGATTCGTCCATTTCGGGCAGAAACTGAACGTTATGGCCACTACTCCGTTGCGGGCGAGTTTGTTTATGACCGCCCGTTCCTGTGGGGTTCCAAGCGCACCGGTCCGGATCTGGCCCGCGTAGGCGGTCGTTACTCGGATGCCTGGCAGCGCCAGCATCTTTACGATCCGCGCAGCGTGGTACCCGAGTCCAACATGCCGGCATTCCCCTGGCTGTTCGAAAACAAGGTAGACCACACCAAGACCGCTGCAAAACTGGAAACGCTTCAGACACTTGGCGTGCCCTACACTGACGAGCAGATTGCAGAAGCGTCTGCTCAGGTGGAAGGCAAATTCGAAATCGAGGCTCTGGTCGCTTATCTGCAGCAGCTGGGCACAGTGATTTCAGAAAGACGGTGAATTAATGGATATCAATGAGTTACGCGGGATTCACACGATTCTTGTAATGGCGGTGTTCTTTGGCATTGTCTGGTGGGCATACAGCGCCCACAGAAAGAAGGCCAACGATGAGGCAGCTCACCTGCCCTTTGATGATGACGACGTTGAACAGCGTACGCTCGAACAGGAAAAAGCGGAGAAAAAACAATGAGTACCTTCTGGAGCATCTGGATCAGCGTGATCACGCTGGGTACTGTGTTTGGCTGCTGGTGGCTGCTTTGGGCGACCCGCAAGAGCCAGACTAGCGATACCGAAACCGACCGCACCATGGGCCATTCCTTTGATGGCATTGAGGAATATGACAATCCACTCCCCAAGTGGTGGTTCTACCTGTTCCTCGCTACCTGCATATTTGCGTTGGGATACCTTGCGCTCTATCCCGGTCTCGGCAACTTCAAGGGCTTGCTGGGTTGGACCTCGACCAACCAATGGGAAGCCGAGGTTGCCGAGGCTGAAGAAAAGTATGGCCCGATTTACGCACAGTTCGGACAGACTCCGGTACCCGAGCTGGCTGAAAACGGCGATGCTATGAAAATCGGGCAGCGCCTTTTTGCCAACAACTGTGCGGTCTGCCATGGCTCTGCCGCTCGCGGCCAGGTGGGCTTCCCCAACCTGACGGACGACGACTGGCTCTGGGGTGGAACACCGGAAGCAATCCTGGAAACCCTGCACAATGGCCGTATGGGTAATATGCCGGCCAAAGGCACCATGCCCAGCATGACCAACGAGCAGGTTGACCAGGTTGTGAACTATGTTCTGAGCTTCAGTGGTCGGGAAAAGGACGCCGAAGCGGCCAAAGCAGGTGAACAGGTCTTCGCACAGGCTTGTGTGGCCTGTCACGGCCCTCAGGGTAAGGGTATGCAGGCTTTGGGCGCACCCAACCTGACAGACAACACCTGGCTCTATGGCTCGACCTATGAATGGATCAAGGAGACCGTGATGAACGGTCGCCAGAACCAGATGCCCGCTCAGGATCGTCTTTTATCAGACGATCAGATTCAGATTCTCGCGGCTTACGTCTATAGCCTCTCGAACTGAGTCAGCCGGCCGGGGTATAGCCCCGGCCCGGTCTTTTCAACCCTGTGTCTGTGATGCGGGCACAGGCTTGAAAAGATCAGCAGCCTAAAGGCCTGTTGCCCCGTATTACCATTTTCCTGGAGGTAACGATGAGCAGTGAGATCCCGGTCAAACAGGTTGACCCATCCTCTGACCCCTCCGACAACAACAATAAACCCGGAACCGTCGAGTTATACGCCAGCCGTAAGAAGATTTACGTCAAGGAAGTGAAAGGCTTCTTTCAGCGCATTCGGAACGTCAGCCTGACGTTGCTCATGGGTATGTACTTTGCTTTTGTCTGGTTCACCCTGGACGGGCAACCGTTGATTCATTTCGACCTTCCTGCCCGTGAATTCCATCTTTACGGAGCGACTTTCTACCCGAAAGATTTTATCTTGCTCTCGGGAATGCTGATTATCAGCGCTTTTGGTCTGTTTTTTATTACGACGCTATTTGGCCGGGTCTGGTGCGGATATACCTGCCCCCAGACTGTCTGGACCTTCATTTTCATGTGGGTTGAAGAACGCATTGAAGGCAGCCGAAACAAGCGGATGAAGCTGGACAAAGCGCCTAGCTCGGCAAACAAAATTGCGAAGAAATCCGCCAAGCATACCGTCTGGTTGCTCATAGCACTGGCTACCGGCCTCACATTTGTTGGCTACTTCTATCCGATCCGCGAACTGATCACAGATCTATTCACCTTGCAGGCCAATGGCTGGGCCTATTTCTGGGTTGCATTCTTCACTGTCGCCACCTACCTCAATGCAGGCTGGATGCGAGAGCAGGTTTGTCTTTACATGTGCCCCTATGCCCGCTTCCAGTCGGTCATGTTTGATCCCAATACCCGTGTGGTCTCCTATGATCCCAACCGCGGCGAGCCCCGGGGCGGCCGCAAAAAAGGTGTAGATCCGGCGGAGGCAGGGCTGGGCGACTGCATCGACTGTGGCCAGTGTGTTCAGGTGTGTCCAACGGGAATTGATATCAGGGACGGGCTTCAGTACGAATGCATCGGCTGTGCGCTGTGCATTGATGCCTGCGACGAGATCATGGACAAGATGGATTACCCGAGGGGTTTGATTCGTTACACGACGGAGAATGAGCTTGAAGGTAAGACCTCGAAACTCTTGCGGCCACGCACTTTCGGTTATGGGGCAGTCCTGTTTCTCATGATTGCGGCAATTATCTTCACAATTGCCACACGGGTTCCCGCCCAGATGGATGCCCTTCGTGATCGCGGTGCCCTGTACAACTTCAATGGCGAGGGTCGGGTTGAGAATTCCTACACGCTGAAGATCGCCAATATGACGGAAGTGCCCCAGACCTTCACTCTCGCAGTGACTGGCCTTGAGGGAATCCGGATCCTGACTGACACTTCGGTAACCGTTGAAAGTGGTGAAAACCGCTCATTGCCGACCGTCGTCGACGTGCCGCCAGAATCCATTACCGAATCCAATAACGATATCTTATTCAGGGCGCAATCCGAGACAGATTCTTCGCTGAGCCTTGAAACTGAAAGCCGATTTGTCGGTCCAACGCGCTGATTTCCGATCAAGCGGCTCTGACCGTTCATACGAGATACTGATTTATGACAGCTGAAACACCCGTAGCACCCTGGTACCGCCAACCCTGGTTCTGGTTCCTGCTGATTTTCCCGGGCGCATCCATCATTTATTGCGCCATTGCCATCACCATCGCGGTAAGTACAGAGAATGCGATGGTCACTGACGACTGGTCCAAAGAAGGCCGTGGGATCAACATGTCCATCGCTAGGGACCAGAAAGCAGCTGACCTTGGCATGGAAGCTCAGATTGACTTTCAGAACCGCAATGTCACGGTCGACTTGAACACCGTTGAAGGCCCGGCGGATTTCCCATACCTGATTCTCAACCTGTTCCATCCGACACTCTCGGACAAAGACCGCACTGTCCAGTTCCAGCAGGTTGCCCCAGGGCGATTTGCCGGGAAACTCCACAGCGATATCGACGGCCGTTGGTACTACGACCTCCGGGGTCCGGCCAACGAATGGCGCCTGAAAGGTGAAGCCTGGTTACCTTCTGAAAACGGCATTACCATCAAGGCCGGGGAGTCTGCCCAAGGTTGACGCGCCTGGATTGCTTCCACTGCGGTGAACCGGCAGACGGTGAGCCGCCCATTACACTTGAGCTCGATGGCGCAACACGCCACTTCTGCTGCCAGGGCTGCAAAGCGGTTTGCCAGACTATCCACAACGAGGGTCTGACGGGTTTTTATGATTTCCGGACAAAACCCGCCGTTACACCAAAGCAACTGACCAATGCAGAGCTAAACCGCCTCAGGGAACTTGACCACCCACTGGTTCAGGAATCCTTTGTTGCACCGGTTAAAGGCGCGCAGGAAGCTCAGTTGCTGATTGGTGGTATCACCTGCGCTGCCTGTATCTGGCTGCTTGAAAATCACATGAAGCAGCAACCTGGTGTCGTGTCTTTTTCGGTGAATCACACCACACAACGGGCGCGGCTGGTCTGGTCCCAGGACCAGGCGCCGCTGAGCGACCTTCTGATTGCCATCCATGAGCTTGGTTATACGGCCCGCCCCTATCAGGCAGACGAGGCAGAACAGGCCCTAAAGGCAGAGCACCGGTCCATGCTGATCAGGGTCGCCATCGCGGGCATAGGCTCTTTTCAGAGCATGATGCTGGCATTTCCGTTGTACTTCGAACTGGTCAACGACCTGTCACCAGAATTTGTCAGCTTTTTCCGCTGGTTCAGTCTGCTGGTTGCCACTCCTGTAGTTCTCTATAGCGCCGCCCCCTTTTTCCGCAACGCCCGCCGGGATATCCAGAGCCGGCACCTGACCATGGATGTGCCGGTTGCCATTGCAATCGGGCTCGCCTACCTCGCCAGTGCCTGGGTAACCCTATTTGGCGGCGAGGAAGTCTATTTCGAGTCTGTGTGCATGTTTACGTTCTTCCTGCTGCTGGGCCGTTATATCGAAGTTCAGGCCCGCTACCGTGCCGGGCTGACCGGTAATGCCCTTGCGGGGTTCCAGCCGACCGTTGCCACATTGGTGAACGGTGATGATACGGACATTGTCCCGGCCCACCAGATTCGGCCCGGCGATGTCGTTCGGGTTCGGCCCGGTGAGACTCTGCCAGTGGATGGAGAGATCGTGCGGGGAGAGTCCACCCTGAACGAGGCGGCGTTGACGGGAGAATATCTGCCAGAAACCCGTTATCCCGGGGACACGGTTCATGCCGGCAGTGTGAACGGCGAGAATCCGCTCGATGTCCGCGTGGTAAAGGCGGGCGCGCAAACGCGGCTTTCAGGCATTCTCCGGGTGTTGGACCGGGTGCAATCCGAAAAGCCCCAGGTCGCGATGATGGCCGACCGGATGGCAGGGAAATTTGTCGGACGGGTACTGATACTGTCGCCCGTAGTCTGGATCGGCTGGTGGCTGGCAGGCGCCGACAACGCCTTCGACATCACCCTGTCGGTACTGGTGGTAACCTGCCCCTGTGCTTTGTCGTTGGCAACCCCAACCGCCATCACCTCTGCCACCGTCCGACTGCGGCGCCTCGGGTTTCTCCCCACTCGGGGCCATACCCTCGAATCAATGAACACCATCGATACCGTGGTATTCGATAAAACCGGAACACTAACCCGCGGCGAGCTCAGCCTCACGGGCATCGATATTGTCGGCAGTATGGATGAGGAGGCCTGCCTGAGGCTCGCCGCCGGGCTCGAGAATTATTCCGAGCATCCGATTGCCCGGGTATTCCACCGGCGAAACACTGCCTCGGTCGAGCACGTGGAAAACCACGTCGGCGGGGGACTGTCTGGCCAACTGGGTGATATGCCAGTTTTCATCGGCCATCGAGGTTTTGTCGAACAGCATATCATTGCACCAGCCCCCAACACTGAACTCCATCAGGGCATGGAGATCTGGCTGGCATCAGGCCGCGAGTGGCTGGCTTGTTTCCGGCTGGACGACCAACCCCGAGCCGACGCCGGTGCGGCGATCAGATCTCTTCAGGAGGCTGGAATTCGCACATTGCTCCTGAGTGGCGACCGCTCCGGGCATGTTGAGCAGGTCGCGGGCATGCTGGGCATTGATGAAGCGATCGGACAGGCCTCTCCAGAAGACAAACTGGCAGTCCTGCAGAAACTGGAATCTGAAGGCCGACACATCATGATGGTAGGCGACGGACTGAACGATCTCCCGTCCATGGCCGGCGCCGGAATCTCAGTTGCCATGGGCACAGCTGCAGACTTGACCCAACTCAAGGCCGATGCGGTTCTGTTGAATGGCCAGTTGCTGCAGTTGGTTGAGGCCCTGAAAATCAGCCGTCAGACCCGGCGCATCATCCGCCAGAATCTCTGGTGGGCGCTCGCCTACAATGTCTGCGCGTTACCCCTCGCGGCTGCAGGCATGGTACCTCCCTGGCTGGCAGCGATCGGCATGTCACTAAGCTCCCTGGTGGTTGTGTTGAATGCGCTGAGACTCGGTAGGGAACCAAAGCAACCGGGTCAGCACAATCCGGCGGTTGGCGCCCAGGCTCTGTCCTGATAACGTGTCTTTATAATCTTTTCTGTGAGGTCTTGCCGTGCAAATCGTAATGTTTCTGGTACCGGTAATGCTCATGCTGGTGGCGGTTGGCGTCGCGCTATTCACATGGTCGGTAAAGAACGGTCAGTACGATGATCTCGAGGGTCCGGCCCATCGGATACTCTACGATGATGACAAGGACATGATTCCGGACGACGCTCGCACCGACAAACCGGCCGCAGAGGAACAAACCTCGGAGCAAGTAGCCGAAGTCAGCGACGCCGCCAATCCGGATGAGGATAAGTCCCAAAAAGGATGAATCCGGAACTCTACCTCAGCTATCCGAGCGCATTTCTGATCGGACTGCTCGGCAGCACACACTGCCTTGGCATGTGCGGCGGTATCAGCGCTTCCCTTTCCATGGCACTGCCGGTGGGCCGGGGATTCCGGTTCCGGCAAACGGTAATGCTGCTGGCCTTTAACTTCGGTCGCATTGGCAGCTATGTGCTGATCGCCACGCTGGTTGCGCTACTCAGTACCTCGGCCGCCAGCCAATGGACCGAAGCAGGCCTTGTGCTTCGGACCCTGGCGGGGATTCTGCTGATCTTTATGGGTTTGTCCATGGGGCAATGGTGGCAGGGGATTCGCTACGTTGAACGGATCGGAGCTCCGATCTGGGCACGTCTTTCCCCATTAACCCGCCGCCTCCTGCCAGTGAATCACGGCGGGCAGGCACTTGCCCTCGGGGCGCTCTGGGGCTGGCTGCCCTGCGGATTGGTTTACAGCACGCTGGGGTGGGCGGCATTACAGCCGACGGTCGGCTCGGCGGCGCTCACCATGCTGTTTTTCGGGCTTGGTACCCTGCCCTCCATGCTGGCCACGGGTTTCGCGGCCAACTGGATTCGAGGCTTACAGAGCCACAAGCTGTTCCGAAAGGTGACGGGCGGCCTTCTTATTCTGTTCGGTCTCTGGACGTTGCCTTTCCTGCGTCTGGCCGGACACTAGCTGGCTAGATATTCAGAACATCAAGGCGACCGAAGTCCTGCTCTGCCTCGGGTTCCGCCGTCTGTGCAGCCTGGCGTTTGCCACCCAGGCGTTTGCCTTCCCTGAAATCGTAGAGATGGGTATCCGCCAGGTGCGAGGGTTCCACGTTACACATGGCGCGGAACATCGTCTCCAGCCGACCGGGGTGCTGCTTGTCCCAGGTCTGAAACATGTCCTTGATCACCTGGCGCTGAAGATTCTCCTGGGAGCCACACAGATTGCACGGGATGATGGGGAATTCCCGAAGACCCGCATAGCGGGCTATATCTTTTTCCCGGCTGTAGGCCAGCGGCCGGATAACCGTATTGCGGCCATCGTCACTGTGCAGAACCGGAGGCATGGACTTCAGCTTGCCGCCGTAGAACATGTTCAGGAACAGGGTTTCCAGCAGGTCGTCCCGGTGGTGGCCCAGGGCTATCTTGGTAACCCCGTGCTCCTCTGCGAAATTATAGAGAATTCCGCGTCGTAGCCGGCTACACAGACCGCAGGTAGTCTTCCCTTCCGGCACTTTTTCCTTAACAATACTGTAAGTGTCCTTCTCGATGATGTGATACTCGATACCCATGGAGGACAGATATTCGGGCAACACCTCTTCCGGAAATCCGGGTTGCTTCTGGTCAAGGTTGACGGCAATCAGCTCGAACGAAACCGGAGCGCTCTTCTGCAGGTTGAGCAGAATATCGAGCATGGCGTAGGAGTCTTTGCCGCCGCTGAGGCAGCACATGACCTTATCGCCGGCTTCAATCATCGAGAAATCGGCAATCGCCTGCCCGACATCGCGGCGCAGACGTTTCTGCAGCTTGTTCAACTCCAGTTTCTGGCGGCGCTCCCGCTCTGGGTTGAGGGATTGTTCGGAACTGGCGATCATTGCTTCGGACATACCAACTACGTTCATAAGGCAAGTGGACGTGGGATTATACGCGTCACATGGATTCAGGGACAGGATACCGACATGGATATGTTGCAATCGAGTGAAGAGGTCGCGGGTAAACGGGAACAGAACCGGATCCGGAACCGCCGGGCGATCCTGCATGCCGCCCGGGAGTGCTTTCGAGAACGGGGTTACGAGAATTCGACTATCCGCGATATCGTACGCCGCACGGGCCTGGCCGCCGGAACTTTCTACAATTATTTCTCCAGCAAGCAGGATATCTTCGCCGCCCTGCTAACCGACTTTTTTACCAACCTGAACAACAACCTCACCCACCGTCGTCGCAGGGCAGACACCACCGAGGATTTCATCCATTCCGCCTATATGGCCCTGTTTACCGCTACCGCCAGGGACCCACTGGTTTATGAGCTGGCTCACCGCAATGATCGCGCGCTTCGCGAGCTGTTTGGTTCGGATATCCTCGGTCTCACCATGCTATCTCTGGAAGAGGATGTTCGCGAAGCGATAGAGCGGGGGCTACTTCCCCGCATTGACCACGAATACCTGTGCGCCGCTTTTTTCGGCGTCGCCTATGAAACCAGTCTGACTCTTGCAAAACGGGCCCACAGGAACCCGGATTCAGCGGATGCTGAAGCTTTGACCGCAACGCAGTTTTCAACGGCTCTGTTCATGGGTGGCCTTCCCCGGCTGGCCGCACTTCCCTGATGGCCGGGAGTACCCTAACATGGGCTCTATGACAAACAGCCATTCCCCGACACATGCCTCTCGCCCCAAAGCAGCGAGTGAAGATGCCTGCCTCGATCAACAGATTCAGCACTTGCTGGTGGCCGTTGAGCACGAAATCAGGTCCGCACCGGCCGGAATGAATGAATTATCACTGATCAAAGCGCTCCAGAAACCGCCATGGGAACTGCTTGGAGATGTGGTTTTCAGCGAACCCGAAAAGCTCTACCCGGTTCATTTTCTCCTGTTCCATGTACTCTACCGTCTCCGGGACCAGTTGTCCGAGGCCAGCGAGAGCCTAAAGATTTCGCCTCTTAACATACGCATCGAAGCGGAGACTGTAGTCAGTGGCGAGGGGGTTCCCAACAGCGTCGACACACTGCGCCATTTCTATCTGGACCTCTCCCAGTATCGTCTGCCGGAGGAAGCGATTCGGCAGATGATGAATCATTTCTGGGCAGGAACTCCCGGCCAGGCACCGGCCCAGTCAGAAACGAGGGAAGCAGCCGAAGCACTGGGCTTCAAGACTATTCCCACCGACTTTCCAACCGTCAAGAAGCGTTTTCGCCGGGCAGTAATGCACGCCCATCCGGACCGCGGCGGCAGGACCGAAACCATTCAGCAACTCAATCAGGCCTTTGCCGTACTCAAAGCCCACTTCCGTCACAGCCTCTGACCGGTCTGTTCGGGCTGACCGAGGCACAGAAACACAGGAGACGATATGCCGCTCAAAGCATTCCTGAAACTTTCCCTTCTCGTCGCTATGACGGCAACAGCCATCTCAGCCCGCGCTGACCTGGTTGTCCTCCAGTATCATCATGTCAGCGATGCAACGCCGCCGGCCACCAGCACGTCCGTGTCCCTGTTCGAAGGCCAGCTGGAAATGATCTCTGATCTGAAGCTGAAGGTCGTGGATCTGCTGAAAGGCACCGAAACAACCCTGGCCGGAGCCGACGGGCGAGACAACCGCATTGCCATTACTTTTGATGACGCCTACGACTCCGTCTACCATGCGGCCGCGCCGCTGCTGGCTGATAAAGCCTACCCCTACACGATTTTTGTCAACACCGAAGCCGTTGGCCGCAATGGCTATATGACCTGGGACCAGATCAGAGAACTTGCCGAACGACCTGGCGTAACCATTGCCAACCACAGTGCAGACCATGGTCATCTGGCCCGGAAGCCAAGTGAAAGCGAAAGTGACTGGCAAGCCCGGGTTACCAACAGTCTTGATTCGGCCCAGGCGACCCTTAACCGGGAGCTTGACGCGCCAGCGCACATGTTCGCGTACCCTTACGGAGAGTTTGACGAGGCACTGGAACGCAAAGTTGCCGAGCGTGGCTGGTACGGCTTCGGCCAGCAATCCGGCGCCATTGGCCCAAAAACCGAGAAAACCCGATTGCCTCGCTTTCCGATGGCGAACGCCTATGGTCAGTTGGGTAGTCTTGAAAACAAACTTCGCAGCAAAGCCTTCCCTATTGATACCGGCAAGCTGCCAGATGGCGTGGTCTCGGAGAATCCGCCCACCCTGGTTTTCCCTCTGGTTGAACCCGTCGATGCTAACCGGTTGACGTGCTTTGCCTCTGGTCAGGGACGTATCGACTTTGACGTGATTGACGGCAATGTGGACGTGCAGGCACCAGAGGCTTTCAATAGCCGGCGATTCCGTTACAACTGCACCCACCCTGCCGGCGATGGCAGCTACTACTGGTTGTCCCAGCAGTGGCTGGATCTGAGCAAACCTGAGGACTGAGGCCTCATTCCTCTACCTGCATCAGGCCAATTTCACCGTGCCTGATGTGGGGGATTTTCTGCGGGCCAACACGGGTTTCTATAACGGTCTGGCCCTCCAGATCCTGCTCCCGGGTAAACAGGACCAACCAACGCTCCCCCTGGCCTGGAAAAGCGGGAACCCATGCTTCCAGGTAGCCGCGCCGGTGCCAGTTCTCCGGGGTGAAATCCATAACCAGGTCTGTTACCAGCCTTAACGGTGCCATCTTCTGATCCAGAAACACCAGGGAGGGCACGAACACCCCGTCTTTTGCATAGGAGTGCAGGCGGATGACCAGACTGGCATGCTTATCCGCGTCCGGGAGCGCAATCAGTTGATAGGGGCTGGTTCCCGTAAGAAAGGGATGGGTTTCTGAACCGTCCGAGAGAGTAACGCCGAACTCTCGTTCCGATTGCCACCCTTGCCGACTGAAAGCATCCAGTGTCTCGCAACAGGTGGCTGAAAACCGGGTAAAGAAGTCATCGGTCGGAGCCTCAATGCCCAGGATCGCAAAAGCGTCCGGGTCATAGCCCTCTACCGAGGTCTGGTCCGGTCCATCGGGATCCGCGTGGTAAATGCTGGCTTCGGTGATCTGAACAGGTGGCTCAACCAGCCCTTTCTCAAGATCAGAGCGGGTGTCCGGCCGGTAATAGCTGACCCGGACATTGCCTTCGGCGTCACGCCAGGTGAAATAGGGTTGCCGCTCCCCCGGTCGAACGTAGCCGTCTTCTTCAAGCTCTCCAGCATCCGGATAGTTTTCAAGTGTGTACTCGTTTTCTTCCTTCAGCCCCGACTCAGGGCTCGCCCCATCATCTGGCTGCGCTGGTTCCTCCGCGGACCCCGGATCGGGCAGCGCTTCAGCGTCCTTGTCAGCCTTACTATTCTCGGCTCCTGCGATGGGGGAATACCGCACTCTGCCCTGCTCGTCTACCCAGGTAAAATAGCCCTCTCGCTCGGATACCGTGGACCCGCCACCCTGGCAGCCTCCGAGAACCGCTACCAGAAAAAGACACAAGGCTGATTTCAGTAAAGAGCCGTTAATCACTGCGAATGACTACCCTCTGGTTAATGGCACCACTCAGAACTTGGTCCGGAAACTGAGGCCCGCCATCACAACCCGTAGCGAGGTTTTGACATCAAGGCCCGCATAAGGGTTGTAGATAATGTTGGTGATGTTATCGCAGTTCAGGTTACAACTGGTGTCTGCGGGAATCGACTCCACCGAATGGAGATAGCTGAGATTCATGTCAATCTCGGTGTCCTTGTCCCACTGGTACCCCATACCAATGCTGTAGAGGTTTGCCCCGCCGAACGGTGCCATAACCTGTCGCTGATCATCCGGGATGACGGAATCCCGAATTTCCACGCCAGCACGCAGATCCAGCCGGGAAGACGCATGGAACTCCATGCCAAACGCCCAGTTCCACTGGCTTTTGAAGCCCAGCGGGAGCCTCAGGGTGTTCGGCGTGGCATTGTCCGGTGACAGGATCCGCGCCGCATTGAGAAACTCCAGGTTGCGGTCAAACCGGAAAACAAAGGCATCCCATTGTTTGTAATCGGTCCAGCCAATGTCGGCGTTAAGGGTCAGTTTTGGGTGCACGTCGACACTGATACCGGTCTGGAAGTGCTGGGGGTACACCAGGTCCATACTGACGTTGCCGGATTCCTTGGGCGCACCTGACGGAAGACTCAGGATCGCCGAGGTAATCGCACCCAGCACGGATCCGTTAACGCTCTGCCAGAAGCCGGACCAGTCGTCGGTGTACTGGATTTCGAAGGTGCCCTTCATGTTCATTTCAGCTTCAGAGGTATAGCTCGCCCCCCAGCTGAACCAGTCGGTTGGCTCCCACATCACCCCTAGCGCATAGGTGGGGGACAGGGTTTCCTGTACATTGATGTTCAGGGCACCAATGTCATCCCAGGGACCGACATTACCGCCACAAAGCGCCAGCCAGGGCTGCAGGGGCTCGTCACCACTCTCGCAGTTGAAGGCGTCCTGTAGAACTTCAGCTACCCCCAGCAGCAGGTTGGGCGCCCGCATGTACTGGTCTGCCGCGATACCCATATGGGACAGGTGGATACCGGCACCCACGGACCAGTCGTCATTGATTTCGTAACCGACCGTGGGTGAGAGATAAGTCGTGCGCTGCAGCGCCGTGGCCTGGGGCTGGTAACGGCCAGGGTCGTCCTTGTCGCGATAAAAGCCGGCCGCCAGCGGCAGGTAGAACGCATTACCAAAGGTCAGTTTCGAGCCCGGCGGGTTGATACTGATCCCCGCCGAAGGGGCCAAGGCCGGCCCTGGCGGCGCGCGAAGAATACCGTATCCGGGCAAATACAGGGCCACGTTGTTGGTGTGGCTGTGAGTATTGGCAACAAGGTCCCGTTGCTTTCCGGTCAGCGGATCTGTTTCGAGGCCGTCGATACCGAAAATTTCATACCCTTCCGGCGCTGTGAAGTCCGCATCAATGTCGAGATAGACGCTCATCAGGTTTACTTCCAACTGGCGCCCGTCCAGTTTGGTCAGGCCCGCTGGATTGTAGTGAATTGCCATGATCCCCGGCGGATCGGCAGTCACGGCATTGCCGAGCCCGAGGGCCTTGGGGTGAATGGTCAGGTTCTGCGCCAGCTGGGCCTGGGCACCACACGATAGGGTCGTGGCAATCAGCGCCGCGAGAATCTGACGGTTGTGGATTTTCTGTCCCATGAAGTCCTTCCCTTCCCGTAGATCGTCAACGACACCAATCACTCTTTGAGACCGGAGAAGTTAATGGGCAGGGAGAGCCCAAGAGAAAAGTCCGGGGCGTCCTCGGTAAGACCAATCCCGAGACTGGTATTCACGATGGTGGTATCGCTGATGCGCGTTCCCAAGGACATGCTAAGGAAACCGGTCATCTGGTCCTGGGCAAAAGCCGGGTCGCCAACCGAGAAGTTCAGAATAGTTTCATCGCTATAGCTGAGCTGGGCGGAGATGCTTAATGAAATATCGTAGGACAGAGAGTAGGCGAAGCCGGCGGAACCGGACAACCCGAAACCGGGGTCCACTTTTGTCAGCAACCGCGCCCCACGAACCTGCTGCAAATTTTCCGCCGGCAGGTTATAGGTGGCACTGACCGAACCAAACAACACCACAGGGTCGAGGACTTTGGAAAAACTTGCGCCACCACCGATCGAATAGTAGCCACTTCCGGTGGACAGCTGCTCACCGATGTCGATCTCGTAGGGGCTGACGCCGGTCTTGGTGGACAGGGTTCCAAACAGCGTGGTCGACATCTTGCCGGGCACATAGGCAAACGGTTGCCAGCGCGCCGTGAACGAAATGTCGCCGAAATCGTAAATATTCAGCTCGTCCTGCGTGTCGTATTTAACCACCAGCGGAATACGGGTTCCCACCGTCAGGTTATCGAGCAGGCCATAATCGTAGGAAAAGGAATTCGTAAAACTGTGGGTTGCTGACGGCACCACGTCCAGGTTTCGCACCGATCCACCGGTGATTTCTAGGTCCAACCGCTGGTCTGCAGTGTAGGAATAGTCGAACGAGTAATTCAGGGAATGAGAGCCCTTTTTCTGCAACGAATAGTTCTTCTCGGCAGCCTGGAACACCTCCTCCAGTTGTTGCGAAGCATCTTCGTCACCCTCTTGTTTGGCCAGGGCTTCCCTCGCCTGGTCCACACTCCCTTCCTGCGCCAGGGCCATGCCCGGAAGCAGACCTGCCACGGAAACAAGGATAAAACCTCGCACAAACCAACGATTCATCCTGACTCCCTTATTTTATTTGTAGTGTTCCTGACCCGGGACTACCCGGTAAATTAGTTCCGCCGGTAGTGCAACTGCTTGCGGGTGTTATCCACACTGCCGTCGGGATTGTTTTTCTGGCTTTCAAGCAGATTCTGGATCCGCCGCTGGGTGGACTCGTGAAACGCCGGTATCCTTTCCAGCGCCAGAAGGGTCATTGTCTGGTCATCCACAAAGCGAAGGTCTTCCTCTTTCAGCTCGAGGTTGTCCAGGGGCTTGTCACTGCCCGGAAAGACGATGAAAAGCACGTTGTCGTCCCACTTTTCCTCGAACTGGGCCAGAGTAAAGGAGATATTGCCGACTGAAGGATCGGCCAGGTAGGCGCGCCCGTCGCGAATCGTCCGTAACACCACGAAATGCGTGAAGCCCGCGTGATGGATTGGCACGATTGCCGGGTGATCGAGGTCCTTGAGGTCATCAATGGTGGCCCGAAAGCCACCTGAAGGGTAACCGAGTGCCGTAACCAGCCGCTTCATATCGAGCATGGAAAACGCGCGGCGCTCAACAATGCGTTCACTTTCGCCGTAATGGAGCAGTCCTTCCATGACCTGTCGTTCTGAAAGGGTCCGCCCAAGGTAGAAGTTCAGTACGGTAGTCAGCGCGGCGCTTCCACAACTGTAGTCATAGGCCTGACGCACGATATTCCGGAATTTCTGTTCAACAAGGGGCTCAACCCTGACGTCGGACCGCAGCTCAATGGGGCTCGAATCCACATCCTGCTCGATAACGATCTGACCCTTCTCAAAAGGCTCCACCACGGTCGCTTCCTGCACCATGGTGAATGTAAGAATGGATCCAGCGAGCACCAGCAGCATGACAGACGAAGTCCCTGTTTTTATTGGCCACGTTATCAATCGGGTTACATGTTGTTACGGTAAGATACCGAAAAGCCTGTGCCCTTAAAGATAACTGTGCCTCAAATCTGTCGCTGCAGGAGGGGCCTTAAGGAGGGGATTTGAGAACTGCTTCAAGACATCGGCAGGAATAAGGAGGCAGGCCCGCTTGCCGGGCCTGGAGGTCAGAGGGTAAAGACCACCCCGAGTAACAGGTAGCTCAAGACAGTGACTACAACGATACCGAGCAGGTTCAGAGCAAATCCGGCTCTGATCATGTCGCCGATCTGCATGTGACCACTTGAGAACACGATGGCATTGGGTGGCGTGGCCACCGGCATCATGAAGGCACAACTGGCTGCGATGGCCGCAGGCACAGTGAGCAGTAACGGTGACACGCCCTGGCTCAGGGCCAGCGCCCCCAGCAACGGCAGGAACGCCGCCGCAGTTGCGGTATTGCTGGTAACTTCGGTCAGAAAGATGATGATGCCCGCCACCAGCCCAATCATGACAAGCGTTGGCAGAGTGCCGGCCACACCCAGGCTTTGAGCAATCCATTCTGCCAGTCCCGAGCTACTGATCACGCCGGCCATGGCGAGACCTCCTCCGAACAGTAGTAGCACACCCCAGGGAATGCCTTTCGCAGTCTCCCAGTCGAGCACAAATTCGCCGGTACGGGTATTGACGGGCATGAGGAACATGGCGATAGCCGCTGCGATGGCAATGCCGGTGTCGCTCAACCAGGGCATGAGGTTCTCGGATAACAGAGGCCTGAAGATCCAGGCAGCGGCAGTGATCAGAAACACCAGGGCCACCAGCTTTTCGCCCTTGCGCAGCGGCCCCAACGCGTCAAGCTCCTCCCGTATGGCCTTGCCGCCGTCGCCGGAGCTGCCCAGCCCGAAGTCCCTCCGGGTCAGCCACCACCAGGCCAGCGCCAACATGACGACCGTCACCGGAACTCCCAGCAGCATCCATTGAGCAAAGCCAACAGAAATACCCTGATTTTCGCTCAGATAGGCCGCCAGCAAGGCATTTGGCGGTGTACCGATCAGGGTGGCAATACCACCGATACTGGCGGAATAGGCGATAGCAAGCAGGAGTGCGGTCGCATAACGCCGCACACCCTCGGGATTATCATTGCTATCCATCATAGCCACCACAGATAGACCAATCGGCAGCATCATGATGGCCGTTGCCGTATTGCTGACCCACATGCTCAAAAAAGCGGTAGCCAACATGAATCCGGCGATCTGCCGCCGGGGTTTGCTGCCCACAGCCTTCAGCGTCATCAGGGCAATTCGACGGTGTAAGTTCCATCGCTGCATCGCAAGCCCGAGGGTGAAGCCACCGAGGAACAGGAAAATGATTGGATTGGCATAGGGTTTAGTGGCCTCACCAACCGTGCCAAGTCCGAGCGCCGGAACCAGCACAATTGGCAACAGGGCAGTGGCGGGGATCGGAATGGCTTCGGTGGACCACCAGGTCGCCATGAGCAGCATCAACCCCAGGGCAGACCAGGCTTGCGCCGTCATGGTCTCCGGGGGCGGCAGGATAATGGTTGCCAACAGAAACGTTGCCCCAAGGATCAGTCCGATCACCTGGCTGCGGGGCAGTCCCTCGGTTTGTTTGTCAGCGTTGAGTTCTTCAGACATACAGTTCTATTCCGTTATTCAAACTTCAACATCAGCATCGAGCAAAGCGTCAAAGCGCCTCAAGCTGGCGATCATGAAAACGCCCGAGCAGGATAAGGGCCAGGATGGCCCCGGACAACGCCCAGGCCATATCCGACTGAGTGTCCCAGACGTAACCCTGGGTGCCCAGAAATGCCTCGGCGGCTTCGTCGCTGAGCAAGGCCACCCACCATTCGATCAACTCGTAAAAGGCGCTCACCGCAAGGCAGAAGCAGACAATAAAAAACGCAGCCCAGCGGCGACTGGAGAACACCTCGAAACGAATGACCACTTCCCTGGCGACCATTGCGGGGATAAAACCCTGCGCCAGATGGCCAAGCTTGTCGTAGTTGTTACGCTCCCAGTCAAACCATTCCCGAAACCAGTCGAACAAAGGTACTTCCGCGTAGGTATAGTGCCCGCCAACCATCAAAATGATGGCATGCACCAGAACCAAAACGTAAACCAGCGGCGTGAGTGGATAACGGAAGAAACACCAGACAACCGCAGCGCAACCAATGGCGGCAGGCAGCACCTCCAGAACCCACGTGGCCCGATCCCTGGGCCCGATGGCAGACCAGACAAATACAGCAAGAAAGACCACCACCCAGATTGCGGGTGCAAATCGCTGACTCATAAGTTTCCTTTTGTCCGTGATTATCCAGACGCCCCGGCGCGCAGGAAGTGTCCGTATCCAGATTCCCTGCCCAACGCAGGTTGCACCTCACCATTCTTTACCGCGGGCCGGCCATTGATCAGCACCTCTCTGACACAACCAGGGACACGGTTAACCATTCTTTCCAGCCCGAAGTTTTCCATCTCGCCCCATTCAACCTGCTCCAGATCCTGATCAAGGCCACGAGGATCAAGTACCGTTATATCGGCCCGGTCCCCTATCCTGATATGACCTGCATCAACGCCAAGCCAATCTGCCTGTTCGCCGGTCAATCGGTGCACGGCACGTTCGAGGGACATGATCGGCTCGCCCTCCTCGTGGCTTTCATTAACCAGCTTCAGAAACCGAAGCGGCAAGTTGTAGAAGGCCATATTCCGGATGTGGGCGCCGGCATCGGAGAAGGTGATCAGCGCGCCCGGATTGGTCACCATTTTTCGGAGCCTATCCTTTCTGTGATTCCCGACCGTGGTAAACCAGCGCAGCGAACGTCCATGGGCCACCACCATGTCGAGGAAGAAATCGACAACATGGATGCCGCGGTCTGCCGCCAGTTCAGCGAAGTTTCGCCCGACGACACTCTTGTCCGGGCAATCGAGAATGACAGCATCACCGAAATCCCGCTGCCAAACGCGCGGAGAGAGCTTCTCCTTATAGAATTTCCGGAATTTCCGGCGGTACTGTTCGTCCTTGAGGAGATCGTTGCGCTCAAGCTGATCCCGAATATCCAGGGCCATTTCACCGGCACCGAATTCTTCGAACAGCACGATATCCATGCCATCGGCATAGACCGTGAACGGTGTCGGCAGCAGCTGCCAGCGAAAATTACCACCAAAGCTGTTGGCCAGCCATCCGACAAGACTCGCCATCGGTTTGACCGTGGGGTTGCCCTTGAGGTCGATCATCGCAATCAGGGTTGTTTTCAGGGGCTTTCTCAACCAGCCCAGGGTCTCTTTCAGATATTGTGTTACCTGAAGAGGATTGGCCGCATTGGGTGCGCCCTGGTGCACCCGTCCGTAACGACGCAAAAGCGCATTAAGACGGCTGATCTCACGCCAGCGGGCGTAGGTGCTCGGGAGGCTCTTGGACCATTCCCGATCACCATCCACCTTGTCCCATTTAAGGCACATGGTGGAAAGGCCGAGAAAACCTTCCTGCAGAGCCTCCTCAAGCAGGGCTTCCATTTGCCGCTGCTCTTCTGCAGTCGGAGTCACGCTACGGTCGGTGGCGCGCTGAAGCCCCATGACCGCCGTTCTCAGATCACTGTGGCCGAGAAAGCTGATGACATTGGGCCCCAGTGGATGCTGGTCCATGAACGCCGCCCACTCTTTTGGTGTCTGCCAGGACTTGTGTTGTTTCAGAATGGGAAGCACTTTTTCCCGGGGAACGGTTTCAACCCGGGTAAAGATGTCTGAGGCGTCCTCCGGATCAGAGCACACCATGCTTAGGGAACAGCTTCCGATCAGCACAGTGGTGACACCGTGACGCACAGATTCAGACAGGGACGGCGTTACCAGCAGCTCGGCATCGTAATGGGTATGGGTATCGAGAAACCCCGGTGTCACCCAGCAACCGCTGGCATCAATTGTGCGCGTCGCGAGACCGGTGTCCGGCTGTTCATCAAATACCCCGGCAACCCGTCCATCTTTGACCCCAACATGGGCTATGCGGGAGGGTCCTCCGGTACCGTCAAAATAGTGACCACCGATAATGAGAGTATCAAACTGATTCACCGTGCCAAGCTCCTTTTTGTTGTTTTATGCCGTCAGTCTAGCCAGCGAAACGTGATATGTCCTCTCATTTTAACGCTCGGACCTGGCAATGCAGGCCATTACCGAAGCCTGATCCGGCTGCCGTCTTCCAGCTGACGATCCGGGTGCCGGACGACGCGGTCTGCCTCGGTCAATCCATCCTGGACTACTGTATGAAACCCGTTTGTACGGCCGACCGACACGTCTGTAAGAACCGCCCTGTCATCGACAACGCGGAATACCTGATGCTGGCCGCCCCTGACAAAAACGGCAGATTCCGGCACCTGCAGAACATTGTCTGACCGCCAGAGCAGAAACTCGGCGTCCACCCGGTACCCGTCTCCGAGGCTCTGCCAGGCATCCGCGGGGCTGGTAATGTCCGCAACCACCTGTACCCGTCTTTCCTCCACGCCAAGGGCCGACACGTCCTCGAAGCCCACCGGCTCAACCCGCCGGACAACGGCATCCAGGGTGCCGCCGCCCCAGCCAGTGAGGCGCGCCTCGATACCGGGCCGGAGGTTCACGGCATCAAAGCTCAACACATCGACAACCACCTCGAGTGCCCCGGGATCACCCAGTTCCAGAATGGCCTCACCGGCCTGAATCACGCCCTCACTTTTCCGGACTATACCGAGGACTGAGCCATTCACCGGAGACCTGACCGGCACACGTTCAACCACGCCATCGCCATTAGCCCGCGCCGCAGACACTTCAAGGCGGGTTCTGGCTGCTGCCAGTTCATGGGCCATCACTTCCTCATCAAAGCGGGCGGAACGCAGAATAGCCTGTGTTCTGTCTGCAGCGGCCCTCGCCTGTTGTAAACGCTCGTCGGAAACAAAATGATCATCACTGAGAGCCTGCAAACGGGCGAGTTCCCGAACCGCAAGGTCTGCTTCGGCCTCAGCGGCTGCGACTTTTTGACGGGTAGAATTGAGCGCTGAGCGGGCCGATTGTACCTTGGCCTCGGCTTCGGCGCGGCTTCGGGCATCGAGGGTACTGGCCGGCATGGGGTCCACCTCTGTCAGCAGCTCTCCCGGAATGACCGGATCCCCCACCTCCAGCAATACCCTGTGTAAGTATCCGGCAACCGGGGAAGACACCACATAACGGTCCCGCACCCTGGTTTTTCCCTCTTCCTTGATAGTGATTTCCATTGGTCCACGGGTTACCGGCGCCAGGTCCACCCAGACCGGATCGGGCCGGATCGTGACCACGACTGCAGCACCGGCGAGCAACACAAACACGCTCCAAAACAACCACTTTCCGGCAAACCCTTTTTTCGCCATAACCTCAGTTCACTCCCCGATTGCTTCCGCACCTATTCCCGTGTTTTCAACACCGCTACCAGATCCAGCGCTTTCAGGCGCCACCAGGCAATCACCCCGGAAGCGATCGCCGATATCACTACCACCGATGCGGACATTCCAAGGGTCTGACTGGTTATGGTCAGGGGCACCCTGTACAGCTCCGTTTGCATGGCGGTAACAATCATGAGTGCCAGCCCCTGGCCAATCAGCCAACCGAGCGGAATGCCAAATACCAGCAGGAGTGCAACCTCTCCCAACAATATATGCGCAACTTCATTATGGGTGTACCCCAGCACCCTCAGGCTCGCCAACTCCCGACCTTTTTCAGCCAGGGAAATCCGAATGGTGTTGTAGACCACGCCGAAGGCGATGATCCCGCCCATCAGGCTATTGAAAAAGGTGAACGTCAGAAAGGTCCGCGCCAGAGTGTCATAGAAACTGTCCAGCATGGCCTGACGGATACTCAAGCCAAGCACCCCCGGTGTTTCGCGAAGACTGTTGTAGACGTCAGAAGCCATGTCAGGGTCCAGGTTTATCATGGCCTGATTGATCAGGGGCCCGTCACCCAGTGCCCGGTTCAGGGCATCGAGGCCCATATAGGCACCTACCCCGAGAAACTCGCTGGTGATACCGGCGACCGGAACCATAACCGTTCGCCGGTCACCTTCGAGCAGCTCCAGCTGCAAAACATCTCCTGGCCCGACACCCAATTCATCGGCCAGATAATCGGTCAACAGCAGCCCCTCCCTGGGCAACGGAACCGGTTGCAGATTGCTGTCGATAACAAATTGCAGCCGCGCATCCGACGGTATTCCGGTGACCGCACTTCGCCACTCACGATGCCCGGAAACCAGACGGGCGGGTACCGAGCGGCGACCCTCGACGTATCGGACCCCGGGCTGCCTCTGCAAGCCAAACAGCGCCGCGCTATTTACCGGATCAATAAAGGTCGCGGCCAGATCCTGTTGCTGCACACGCGCAAACTGCGTGTGCACCATCAGGGATACTGAATCGAACTGGAAGTTACCCACCATTACGATGGCCGTAGCCATGGCAACCCCACTCATGGATAGCAGTGTCCGGACCGGTCGACGGGAGAGCTGGCGCACGATCATTCGGGAGGGTTGGGAGAAACGGATTCCCGAGAGCAGCTTTTCTACGACGGTCACCCGGTATCTGGCGGGACCTTCAGGCCTCATAGCTTCGGCTGGCGGCAGGGAGGCCGCCTGCCTGATGGCTCTCCAGGCACCAAGCCAGGCGACCGCTATGGTCATCATCCCCAATAGCATTACCCAGAGGGGATCGATACGGAACAACAACCCGGGAAATCTGTAGTAATCCATGTAGAGTTCCCCCAGCGACCGCCCAAGCCAAAGCCCCAGGACAATCCCCACCAGCAAACCGATAACCGCAATCACAATGACCAGTTTGCTGTAATGCCAGGCGATTTGGCGGTTGCTGTAGCCAAAGGCCTTGAGTACAGCGACGATATCCCGTTGAGTGCTGATCAGACGGCCGATCACCACATTCAGCAGAAACATGGCTACACTCATGAAAATGAGGGGGAAAACCGTCGCCATGGTTTTCAACTGGTTCAGCTCGTCACTCAGAAAGCGATGAGAAAACTGATCATCCCGGCCAAAAGCTCCCGTCGCCCCATAACGGGCCAGCAGCCGATCCAGGGTATCGACCACGGAGGCTACGGAATGACCCGGTCTCAGCGTTACTACCAGGCTGTTGAATGCGCCCCTCATGTCCATGGCGGATTCCAGAGCCTCCCTGTTCATCCACAGCACACCATAACGCCGATAGTCAGGTAGCATGCCGCCAGGGGGGATAACGTATATGAACTCCGGTGACTCAACAATGCCGGTTACGGTCAGCTCCTGTCGACGGCCGTTGATAATTGCCTGGAACTGATCACCCGGTGCCAACTCATGTGCTTCGGCAAAGCTTCCGATGACCGCGACTTCCTGACTGCGACCGGTTCCCGGAAGTCGTCCCTGACGGATAAACAAGCGATTGACCTCGGGCTGACCCTCCGGAGGAATAGACACCAATCGGGCCGACACGGGATCCGGGAACCCCGGCATCTCAAGTTTTGCAGCTCCCTCGACTCTCCCCTCGTACCTTGCGATGGCAGGAAGGGAACCTATTTCCTTGAGAGTATGACGTGGGGTCCGTTTAACCGGAGCAAACACTTCGGCAAACTGGTGTTGGTCGTAATACTGTGCTCTGGTTGCCAACAGCGATGAATAGTTCACAAGGGACATCACACACACGCCCACGCCTCCGGCAATAACCAGTGCGATGGCCAGTACCTGACCGCGCATCTGCCAGAGTTCCCGCCGCAACTTTACGTTCAGAACCGTGTTCAATCCCTTCGGGAACATTGCTGTTACTCTTTATTGCCGTCACCAGGACAATGTGCGGGGATCCTGGCGCCGCTCATTAAGGCGCTCACCGCTGATGTTGCCGTCCGAGAGCGTGATCACGCGATCCGCCATGCCCGCGATGGAAGCATTGTGGGTAATGATGACGGTGGTAGTGCCTGTCTCCCGGTTGGCCTTGTCCAGGGCCTGGAGCACCAGTATACCAGTGGCCGAGTCGAGGGCGCCGGTTGGCTCGTCGCAAAGGAGCACATCCGGACGCTTGGCAATCGCCCGCGCAATGGCAACGCGCTGCTGTTCACCACCGGAAAGCTGGGCCGGAAAATGGTCAATGCGGCTCGTCAGTCCAACCAATTCCAGCGCCTCTTCGGGTGCCATCGGATTTATCGCTATCTCGGTGACGGCCGCGACATTTTCCCGAGCGGTGAGACTGGGGATGAGATTGTAGAACTGGAACACGAAACCAACATGCTCACGACGGTAGCGCGTCAGTTCGCGGTCTCCGGCTGCACTCAGATCAATATCGCGATACCGGACCTCACCGGACGATGGCACATCCAGCCCACCAAGGATGTTCAGAAGGGTGGATTTGCCAGAGCCGGAAGCGCCCAGCATGACGACCAGTTCACCGCCATACAGGTCCAGATCGACCCCACGCAATGCATGAACCTGAACCTCACCCTGGTCATAGGTTTTGGTGAGGCCCCGGGTCTGGAATACTGCTGAGCCGGTCCTGGCTTGCTTTCCTGGCTCCATGGTTTCAGTCAGTCTTGGGCACAATCCACGCAAACCGTGGTGTAAGGCAGCACCTGCAAGCGGCGGGGATCGATGGCCTCACCACAGGATTCGCATTGCTCACCGATACCGTTGTCAATACGTGCGAGGGCGTGTTCGATCTGAGCAAGTTCGGAGCGGGTTTCCGTTTCAAGCGAGTCGACCACCTCGTCATTCTGGGTCTGGGTAGCCTGCTCTTCGAAATCCTTGTCCAGCGCACCACCCTCACGGTGTTGGTGAGCTTCATATCGGGAAAGCCTGGCCGTCAGGTCTGCCCTCAGTGTTTCAAGTTCGGATTTCCGGTCAGTCATGTGGCGCCTCCTGCCTTGCCGGGAAAACATGTTCCTACAGTAAAGCATAAGCTGAACCCCGGATTGATGCTTGTCAAAATTGCGTCATGCTGGATGGGGCAAAATGGAACCATATCAAACCTGTATGCAAAGGAGTTGTGTCTATGAACACCGAGTTTTTCGAAAAAGCGACCCGCCTGAACGAAACCCTGTTCGAGCAGTTTGGCAAGGCTGTGGAATTACAGATAAACGCCTTCCGCCGTTATGCCGATGTCACCATGGAGCAGGCTAAAAAAGTGTCTGAAGTCCGCGATCTGGAGGGGCTGAAAAGCCTGACCGGAGACCAGGCGGAAACCCTGAAATCACTGAGCGAGCAGCTCACCGCAGACTGGAAAGCCTGGCAGGACTACCTCAACGAAAGCCGGGAGCAGATTCAGAAGGTGTTCGAGAAGGCATCCGAAGTGTCAGCCAAGCCCGGCCCGAAAGCCGCCAAATAAGGGATAGTCATGTTCGGTCTGGATACGCTCGGGAAAGCAGTTGGTCAGCTCGTCAACGGTTTCGAAACCAACGTCCGCCAGGGACAGCACCAACTGGAGAAAGTGCTGGGAGATAATGGGGTCCTGGATGCGGCAACCCTCTCCACGATAACGGAAATGTCTGATGCCTATCGGACAATGGCAGAAGACCTGCTGCTGCACCCGCTCCGGTTTGCAGGCGCAGAGCTGGACCTGGCCCGCAAGCATGCCGCTCTGGGGTATTACACCCTCGCCCGGCTCGTGGGCAAGGATAAGATGCCCGTTGCCGAACCAGAGCCCGACGACCGGCGTTTCCAGGCCGAGGACTGGCACAAGCATCTGACTTTTGATGTTCTCCACCAGGCCTATCTGATCAACTCACGGGCCTTTCTGAACTGGGCAGCCGGCATGGAAGGAATTCCCCCGGCAGGACGGGACCAGATGCTGTTCTACGCCCGGCACCTGACCAGCGCACTGTCACCCTCGAATTTTCCGGCCACGAACCCGGAAGTGCTCCGGATCACCTGGGAACGGAAGGGAATGAACCTGGTGGACGGTGGTCGACAGTTGATCGAAGACCTGCGCCAGAATCCGTCCCTGTTCAATGTTGGCATGACCGATCGCTCCGCCTTCGAGGTGGGACGTAACCTGGCGACCACTCCGGGCAAGGTGGTGTACCAGAACGAACTGATGCAGTTGATACAGTACTCTCCAACCACAGAAACCGTCAGCAAACGCCCCTTGCTGATTGTTCCGCCCTGGATCAACAAGTATTACATTCTGGATCTGACCGCCAAGAACTCCTTTATCCAATGGCTGGTGAACCAGGGACAGACCGTTTTCATTATTTCCTGGCGCAATCCAGGTCCCTCCCTCCGGGACAAGGGCTGGGAAGACTACATGGAGCTCGGGCCACTGGCTGCCATGGACGCTGTTACCGAGGCCACCGGCGAAGAACAGATGAACGTGATCGGTTACTGCATCGGCGGCACTCTGCTGGGCTCAACACTGGCCTGGCTCAAGAAAAAAGGCCGCAATCCGGTGACCAGCGCAACGTATCTGACTACTCTGCTGGATTTCTCGGACCCTGGCGGAATCGGGGTATTCATCAACGATCACTCGATCCGGGGGATTGAGAGAATGCTGGAGCGCAAAGGCTACCTGGACGGTCGCGCCATGGCGTTCACGTTCAACCTGCTGCGGGAAAACGAACTGTTCTGGTCGTTCTGGACCAATAACTACCTGAAAGGCCAGAAACCGGCAGCATTTGACCTGCTGTACTGGAACACCGATGGCACCAATCTGCCGGCACGGATGCACAGTTACTATCTGCGTCAAATGTACCTGAATAACCGCCTGGTAAAGCCAGACTCCCTGAGCCTGCTGGGTGAGTCCATCAATCTGTCCGAAATCGACGTACCCTCTTTTTTCCTGTCCGCCCGACAGGACCACATCGCCAAATGGAAAACCACCTACAAAGGAGCCTTGGCCCACGGTGGTGATGTCCACTTTGTGCTTTCCGGCTCAGGCCACATTGCAGGCGTAATCAACCCGCCCTACAAGGAAAAGTACGGTTACTGGACCAATGACACCCTGGTGCCGGATGCAGACACCTGGTTCGAGCAATCCGAACACCATCCAGGATCCTGGTGGCCCCACTGGCTTGAGTGGATTGCGCGCTTCTCGGACGGTGAAGTACCGGCTCGTATCCCGGGCGAAGGGAAATTGCCTGCGATCGAGAACGCACCGGGTAGCTACGTCAAAGTCAAAGCTGCAGAAGCAGTTAAACAGTAGACCTTTGGGTGGCCCGCAATCCTGTGGGCCACCGCTTCTCGCCCCGCATCCGCCGTTGTGGCACTATGGCCCGCTTGATGACTGGCGGAGAAGCTCCCGATGTTTTACACCACCCTCGCGGCGATTGCGGTCGCCATGATCCTGTTTGCCTGGCTCGGACTAAGAGCCCGTCTCGCGGACGGCGGTCTGGATGACTATGTAACGGCAAGGAACAGTCAGGGCGCCAGGGCATTGGGGCTTTCTTTCCTCGCCTCCGGAATGGGCGGCTGGATTCTGTTTGCGCCGCCAGAGGTGGGCGCGCTGGTCGGTCCTCTGGCACTTGCAGGCTACGCCCTGGGTGCCGCGCTGCCGTTTATCGTGTTCGCCTTCTGTGGCCCGGCTATCCGCCGCTTTTTACCCGAGGGGCGCAGCATCGGCGAGTTTGCCAACGCCTGTTATGGCAATGGCGTTCGACGCTACGTCTCGATGATCTCAGTGCTCTACATGCTTTGCTTTCTCACCGCGGAGCTCACCGCTATCGGTGCCATCACCTCGCTGCTTTCCGGTATTGACGGCGGCATTGTGGTCATTGGCGTTGCGGTTACCACACTCGTATACACGGCTGTCGGTGGCCTCCGGGCCAGCATCGTTACTGATCAGTGGCAGGCACTGTTGCTAATCGGCCTGCTGGCGATTGTCAGTTTCGTCGCGCTTGGCAAACTTCCGGAGGCCGCTCCCGCAGCCTTGCCCGACATACCAACCTCTGCGGCCCTGAGCGTGGCGCTGACTCTGGTGATCGCCGTAACCGCCGCCAACCTGTTCCATCAGGGATACTGGCAACGGTTGTGGTCGGCTCGTGATACCGACGCCCTGAGCCGGGGAGCACTGCTGGGCGGCGTGGTCACCATCGCCGTTGTCGCCGTGGTTGGCGGGCTTGGAATGCTGGCGGCCATGAGTGGCGCCGACCTTGGCAGCCCGCCGATCCCGTTCTTTGCACTGCTTGCTGATGCCCCAGCCTGGCTGGCCTTGCCGGCCCTGATTCTGGCAATCACCCTGGTGGCCTCCTCCGTGGATACCCTTCAGAATGCCCTGGCCTCCCTGGCAGTCACTGAGAAACAGGGGTTGTCCATTGTCAGTGCCCGATGGTTTACCGTGCTGCTGATGATTCCTGTGGTTCTGGTGGCTCTGCAGGGAATTTCGGTATTGCGGCTTTTCCTGATCGCCGACCTTCTTTGTGCCACGGCAGTGCTGCCTGTACTGATGGGGCTCTGGGGCAAAATGACCACGCGGGCGGCGATTCTGGGCTGTCTGGCAGGGCTTTTCGGGGCGATTCTGCCCGGGTGGATTTCCGGTGGCAGCTTGATGGCCGGATTGGAAGCTGCCAGCTTCCCCGGCAGCATTCCCACCCTGATGCCTTTCGTTGGTGCCCTGGTAGGCTCCGGACTGGTCAGTGTCGTGATCGCGACCACAACCCGGAAACGCTAAGCGGCATCCTTGCTGTCCAGCGCCCTAGCTGGACAGCAATTCGATCGGATAACGGATCTTGGTTTGATCAACGCCCGGTCGGGCCCCGAAATCCACCAACCTCAGACGATTGCAGATCTTGCTCTCCAGTGCTGGCTCATTGAGTGTAGATTCCACCACCGAACAACTCGATACTGCACCGTTCGGCTCAATAACCAACTCCGGGGTAATACTTCCCTGCAGCGACGGTTTGCGCCGAAGCTCCCGGTTGTAAATGCTATAGATCGCGGATTTGTTGGCATCCATGGTCCGGCGCAACTCTTCCTTGCTCCGGGTTCTGGCCGCAGTTTCCTGCTGTTCCTTGCGTGCCGCCTCTTTGACCGCAGCAACTCTCTCTGCTTCGGCGACTTCCGCGCGCTGGCGCTCGGCCAGGGCGACCTGACCGGCCTCCCGATTGAGCGCTTCCTCGTTCACCCCACTGCTCTTCGCGCTAGCGGTCGCGCGGGAGGCCAGAGTATCACCGGTTTTGCGGGCAATAGGTTCCGCTGTATTGGCAACCGGGCCATCCAGCTTGACCGACTCCGCAAGCGAACTGAGTTTCTTCAGTTCGTTCCCCATTGCCAGAATACCGGTATTCTTTGCCTTCTCCCGCGCCTTGGCGACCTCTTCAGGCTTGGGTTCTGGCTTGGGCTCAGGTTTTTCGGCCACCTGAGGCTCCGGCTCGGGTTCCGGCATCACCGGTTCAGGAACCGGCTCCGGCTTGGGCTCAGGTTTGGCCTGTTCCACCGGCTTTTCCTCAGGCTTCGGCGGTTCGGGCTCCGGCTCGGGCAACACCGGTTTTGGGGGCTCCTTTTTCTCGATGATCAGCTTGGCCAGCTGAGGCGGCAGAGCTTCCTGTTCCTGCCTGTCACGTTCTGGCAGCTCTACCCAGCTGACATAACCTGCAAATGCGAGGAATAATGGCATCACAAAGACAGCGGCGACCAACAACCGCTTACGTTCACCACGCTCCTGATTCCAGGGCAATCCGTACCTATAATCCATCGTGGTCAGGCTCCCTGTTCCGCACGCTGATTAACCGCCAGGGAAATACTGGCGTAACCGGCGTCCACACAGGTGGACATGATTTTTTTCAGCAGCTCGTAGGGCAGTTCGCGGTCTGCAAGAATGGTAATGGGTCGCCCCGAATCCGGCGCAGGTGACGACGAGCGACTGGCCTGATAGTCCAGTTCCTGCTTCAGGGAAGGCTCCACCTGTCCGTCAAACGTCTGGAACGCGTCGCGTTTCACCACCAGCCGACCGTTTACCAGGATATCCCGGTCCGTAACGGTCAGGGCCAAGACATCACCAGGAGGTTGCTGAGCGGTGGAATCCGGCAGTTTGATGGTGCTGTTCTGGTTCAATACCTGTACGTCGGAGGAGGAGTTCACCATCAGGAAGAACACAAGGATCGTGAAGATATCCATCAACGAGACCAGGTTCATCTTTCCCTGGCTTTTATTGCGCCGGTAATGGCGTTTCTGGCGGCGGGCCTTGGCAGATTCTTTCATGAACTCACCTCCGCGGATCCCGAAGGCTGGGCGGGCGCATCGCCGAGAGAGATCTCGGGGAACAGCTCCGCTTCCACCAAACTACCAGCCACCACCGCCTCGTATGAGCGCACCGTGTCCATTACCGAGACCAGAGACTGATAGGACGTCTGCTGGGACGGCATAATAATCACATCCTTCTTGTCTGGCACACGGCTCTTGATTTCCTTCATGACATCCTTAAGCAGAACGAAATCATACTCGCCCTCGCGCTGGGGGATGTTCTTGATAACGCCGCCCTGGTTATCCGCAACGACCAGGCGATCCTCATAGATCACCACCTGGATCTGCAGCTCTTCCGCCTGCTCGGCCGACAGGCTCTCACCGGTCGGGAAGTTGAGTTCCAGAACGCTGGTGTGGGCGAACACCATATTCAGCAGCAGTACCGGCACCAGCACAATCATGAGGTTCATGAAGGGCGTGATGTCGAGATCGGCCTCACTTTGTAGGCGACGATGCTTCCGTCTCATGGCCTGACATCCTTCTGACTGGTTATCAGGCCGGGCTACCGGCCGGAGTCGCTACCTGTGCCGGCGCAGCGGCATTCTGACCCTGTGGTTGAGCGGCGGTCTTACTGCCGGAACCATCGCTGAGCAGGTTCAGCACCTTGATGCCCGCCATCTCGAAGCTGTCGACGATCTCATTGGTCTTGGTCTGCAGCAGTGAGTGGATCAGCAGCATTGGAATAGCAGACATAAGGCCGAAGGCGGTGGTGTTCATGGCAACCGAGATACTCTGGGACAGGAGGCTCGCCTTCTGGGCCGGATCCGCTGCAGCTACCGCCGTAAACGCTGCAATCAACCCGATAATGGTACCCAGCAGACCAAGCAGCGTGGCAATGTTGGCCAGCGTTGCCAGATACTGGGTGCGCTTTTCCAACCGCGGCATCACATCCAGCAACCCCTCTTCCATCGCGTATTCGATCTCTTCACGACCCTGGCGGCGGGCCAGGCGCTGGAGGCCGAAGCCGATCATGGTCGACATGGCACTGCCGGATTCCTGGGTGTAGTTCAGGGCGCCTTTCAGGTCACGCTTGGCGATCATCTGATGCAGGCGGTTGAAGTCCCGACGGTTGGTCAGTTTCTGGGCGGAAAGGTAAACGTAACGTTCAATGGCAACAATGAGTCCGACGATCAGCACAACAGCAATCGGAAACATAAAAAAGCCACCTTCCTGGAAGAAGCGAACGGCGGTATCGATCATTTTCTGGGCACTCCATGGTCCGGTTTTCAGATCAGTCTATGCGCGCCCCTCCCCTTGGAGGGTAAGTTCGCGAAAGTCTGTGTGAGGGTTTGTTTAATCTTGCGCAGGGACACACTCAGAATGTGACGCGCACCACACTCTATTCCCCAGTTGATGCCTGGGTCTGCCTGATGAACGCCTCGTGGTACTTGATAAATCGCTGGAACTCGTAGCGCTCCAGGGGCGTGAGGCCCTGATCAACCATCAGGCGCTCGTCCGGGGCACGCAACTCGTCTACTTCCGGTGGCTGCCAAGGCACCAGATACATCACTGTGGGCACTTCCTGATCACCACGGATTCGTGTGCCTTCAATAGTCACAACGCCGGGCGAGTCCTGGGCGTAAAGCGTGGGCGCCGTGGGCATCAGGGCGGAGACTGCAAGAGCGATCAGTGCAGGACGTTTCATATCAAATATTCCACATCAGATTCTGTTTTTCGCATCGAAGATCCAGTCTTCCAGTCTGGGGTGCGGCTCGCTGGCCGCCGATTGATAACGCTCATAAAGGGCAACCGCCTCGGCAGGTTTACCCAGGTAGATATCAAGCAGGAAGGCCAGATTAAGAATCGTAGGCGCGTAATTCGGATCAGCAGATAGGGCGGCGCGATAATATCGTTCTGCTTCATCGAATTCTCCAGCGCTCCGGGCAATCACTCCCAGATGATTCAACGCCTGGACATGTTCAGGACTCACCGCCAGCGCGCGTTCAAACCAACTTTTCGCGGTCTCGGTATCCCCTTCCTTGAAAGCAATAATGCCACGGTTGGCCATGGGGCCGGCTTTTGCGGGATAGTCGCTCGCCAGTTGCTCGAATCGGGTTTTTGCTTCGGCAAGATTTCCCTCCTCCATCGCACTCACTGCCTTGGCGAATGACGCTTCCAGTGCAGCCTGTTCAACTTCTACCGCAGACTCCGGGGGCGTCGGAGCCGTCACACACCCCGAAAGCGAAAACATCACGAAAAGAAAGAGTCCGCAGGCCTTAATCGAGCTCATAGACAACCCCTTGGGTAACTTCTTCTTTCCGATAACGTCCGGGCAACAGGGCTTTCAAGGACTCGTAGCTGCGCTTGACCCATTCATCGAAAATGCCCTCCCGGGCCCGCCGGATATTCTGCTCGTGGATATCGATGGCGTTGTCCTCAAACGGGTAGGCCTGCTCTTCCAGGAGAAGCTCGTACTGCGCCAGTTCAAGCTCGCTCAATCCGGTGGGCCGCTCCGAGTCCATGAGATCGGCACCGAGGCGTGCATAGATGTGGGCGATCTGGTAACCGGCCTCGGTTGCAAATGATGAAAGGCCATAGCTGGCCGTCTTCTTGTAAGCGTTGACCGCTCTTTCAAGTGCATCAGTCTTCGCTGTCATGCTTTGATTGAGTGGCAGAGTCAGCCTGATGCTGTCATACCGGGCAAGGGCATCGCGGGCGAGGATTGCAGAGGCTGACGCCGCAAGGTAACGCATGCGATCGTCCGCGGCGTCCAGGTCCCGGTCCACCGTTTCCATCTGCTTTCGCAACCAGTAATCCCTGCTTTCGGCATCCCCGTCTTCCTGATAGAGCTCAGCCAGCCGATTGGCTGCTTCCATGTAGACGTCCGTCGGCTCCGGGTGGCTGTTGGCGTAATTTCGCCAGGTATCAATCGCCTTTTCCCGGTTACCGGCCTGATCGTACAGCTCTGCTGCAATCAACAGGTTCTCCCTTCGCTCTTCCGGCGTTTTAGCGAGGGATACCATTTGCTGGAGTTCGTCGGCGGCTCGCTCCCACTGCTCCGTTTCACGGTAGGCCAACGCCAGTTTTGCAGGGACTGTGTCGATCAGCTCGTGGTCCGGGAAAGACCGCCTGAAACTGGTCAGCACACCGATAGCCTGGTCCCAAAGATTGGCAGTGATAAGGAGTGAGGCAGCATCGTATTCGGCGTTTGCCCGCAGAGCGGATTCTGGAACAGCCGTCCCGACTCGCAGGAATTCGCTGACCGCAGCCTCCACATTTCCGGCATCAGCCAACTGCTCCGCCTGTCGATAGACCGCGGCGGCCAGATTTTCACGAACGCCGCTTCTGCGTTCATCGTCTTCGGCCATTGTTGCCAAGGCGTCACGGTAAGCCTGTTCCGCCTCGGCGTATCGGGCCAGTTCGGAGAGGCTGTGCCCGGATAACAGCAAAGCTTCCGTCGTCAATTCAGCCGGAGGCGTGGGCTGCCAGGTAACAAGTCGGGCCGCCATATTGACAGTCTCTTCCCAGTTGTTCAGGTCAAATTCACGCTGCAGCGCAATGTAATACACCGCAGGTGCCCGGGCGTCGCCGGGGAATGCATTTGCAAACCGCAGCCGGTTCAGTTGTTGCAGCTCCTGATAGACCATCCGCTCCGATACTGGCTCACTCTCCCAGGTTTGCGAGTACTCCCGGAATGCCAGCACCGAGGCATACCCGGCTTCAGCTGCCCGATCGGCTACCGTGTCTTCCGGATAGTCATAGGCCACGCGTTCGAAGGCTGCGATTGCTGCCGGCCAGTCTTCCAGCTCCAGATACGTCTCACCCAGAAGGAACAGACGCTCCGGTGTGCGGGGATGGTCCGGGAAGGTAGTCGCAAATTCGGCGTAATAACTGGCGGCTTTGCGGTAATGATCGTCCGCCTGCTGATCATCCGTCGCCTCCCCTGCCAGCAAATACTGGCGGTCCGCCAGTTCCGGCAACAGTTGTTCCAGTTGTTGCTCGATAAAACCAATCGCATCGGAACCCGCTGACTGCCAGTAATCGCTGTAAATTCCGTAAAGGCTGACAAAGCCGGCCTTTCGTTCAGGGATCGTACGGGTGAAACCGGCCAGCTCAAGGGTATCGATGATCCGGATGTGGTAACGCGGCGCCCAGGGACTCGCCGGATGGTCTTCTATGTAGGCCTCGAAGACATCGATGGCATCACTATATTGCTCTCTCTCGAGCAAGAGCTCGCTATAGCGGTCGTAGACCAGGATTTCGTATGGGCGACCACCCGTTTGGCGGAAAAGCGCCTGGAGGGTTTCCGCTCCGTCAAGGTACGACAGGGACAGCCCTACTACCCTGAACAGATCTTCGATCAGCGTCTGGCTCCGCTGATCGACGTCTGCCACCGGCTTGCCCTCAGGCATCACCAGATCAAGCACTTCTACGTAACTGAAGAGCGCCTCCTGGTATTGCGCCTGCTTGAACAGACTCCAGCCTTTCATGTAATGCGCGTTCACCAGGAACGAGGCATCGGCCATGTGCTCCTGACTGGCGAGGGTAACCTCGTCGAAGGCCTGCTTCGCTTCCCGGTATCGGCCATCGATAAACAACAGATCGCCGCGGCGGAATTGGGCCTCAACCCAGTATTCTGAATCCGGGTAGCGGCGGACCAGAGTATTCAGGGCATCAAGCTGCTGCGGCGTCGCGCCTCGGAGCTCCCAGGCTCTGGCAAGCTGATAATAGATCTGGTCATTGCCCTCGCGCTCTGGATATTCCGACAGAAGACGCTGGTAGGCATCAATGGCTCCGGAGAGTTCATCGACAGCGGAATCCGCCATTTTCCGCTCCGCACGCTGGAATTCCAGATCGGCCAACCGATGCCTGATGGTAACCTGCTTCCGGGGATCCTCTACGAGTGGCAAAAGCGCCTTGTAACTGTCCATCACCGTTTCAATGGAAACATCTTCTGGGGGGCCGCTGCCGGCCCCTGCATCTGCACTTTCCTGCCGCGTTTCGATCGCCGGAAGCGCAGCCAGAGTGCCTTCACGGACTCGCGGCATTTCTTCGCCACCAGCAGGCATCATCGACTGCAACATCTGGCAGCCACTCGCCATGACAAGGGCCGTAACCATGAGAAGGCCTTTAACAGTCCTGCCGGCCATCCGATTATTCATCACCGGCACCTGCATTTTGCGATGCGCGGAACAACTGGTCCGCCAGCCTCGCCTGGGCGTGGCGCGAGGCCAGCAGGTATCCATTAAGCTCCTGTTGCTGGGCTGCCAGCATACGGTCGACCTGAGTCAGGAGGGTTTGCCGGGCACGGCCTAATGCCTCGGACACCTCTGTTCCAAGGGTCGCGAGCTCCCGTTCGCTGGCAGCGATTCGCCGAGCCAGTTCGGCATGGCGGGCATCGTCGGCCATCCGGGTTTCAACCCGTTGCCGCTGGGTCTGAAAGCGCTCCATCTCGCGATCCAGTTGCCTTAGCTGTTTTTGCGCAGCCCAGCGATTGGTCCCATAGTCATCCGCAATCCACCAGTCGAAGTAGGCACGCATCCGCCGATAAGTCGCACGCTGCCTGGCGGTCGTCGCGTCGTTGGGCAAATTCGCCAGAGTTTTCTCAACCTCATCAAGCTTGTCGCTGAGCGCCTTTTGTTGCGAGGTCATGAAGAATCCCGCATCTTCGTCTGCCAGTGCCGAGGAAATTCTGTCCGTGAAGTCCTCGTGCAACTGCTCCCACTGGTCTGCCTGTTGGGTTTCGAGTGCCCGACGGGTCTGGGCAATACGAATCTGCCGTTGCTGCTCACGGGTCTCCAGCATGATCCGGAACGATTGGAACCTGGACTGCCGCTCGGCGATGAAGGACTGCATTCGGTAGAGTTCGTTCAATTCGGCAAGAGCCTGCTGGAACGTTTCCGAAGCCAGCACTTCCGCCATACCAGATTCGAGGGGCTGCACGCGCAGCCGGCCATAGGAATCTGTAAGAATCCCGTCGCTATCGCGGCTGAACTCGAGCTGGGCCATCAGATTTTCTTCATCGAGCCGATCCCGGATATTTCCGAGCTCCCTGATACGGGCCTCGTAATGGTCGGCTGCCTGTTTAAACGCGGGCAATGCTCGCTGCGGAGCGTTCATCTGCTCAAGAACATAGGCCCGGGCAAAGGGAACCTGCTGGCGCCAGGGCAAAAACAGTTCACGGTTCGCGAGAGTATCAAGGGCGTCGAGAGCCCTCTCCGGCCTGCCCTGGCCCGCCGCGGCAACGGCGTAGTCAAAGAGAGCCTGATCGGCGAAAACGCCAGTCAGGGGCATGGCTCCCAGGACCTCCAGAGCTGCCTCAAACTGGTTGTCACGCAGATACAGGCCCGCAAGCGAGAGGCGAGCGCGGCCGCGCAGGCCCTCCCGTTCGGCATCTGGCTCGACGGAGTCAATGGACTCGTCGAGGATGGCGATGAGCTTTTTCAGTTCCTCTTCGGCGGCGGCTCCGGCTCCCGCATCGAGAGCGGAGACCGCGGAATTGTACCGGAGGTAAAGGGACCAGATGTCCGTGTCATCCAGTTGCTCCCGAAGCGAGGCCAGATCGGGTTCATCATCAGGGCGGGCAGACATCATGGCCAGCCGGGAGCGTAGATAAATCCATTCGCGGAACAGATCGTGGTCGGCCTCGGCCAGTATCTCGCCATCGACACGATCGAGGTTCTCGCTTGCGAGCGCCTGATTCCCCTCAAGGTAGAACACCTTGCCGAGATAGAACCAGGCCTGGTTACGCACATCGGGCGACAGATTGCTGCCGGCGCCATCAGCCCCGAGTAGCTGCCTGAACAACCTGCTCGCCTCTCGGGTCATCCCCCAGGACAGCATGAGCCCGCCCTCGACGAGAGCCGGGTGATCTCCGTGTCCTTCGATGCCGCCCCGTTCGCGCGCCACGGCCAGCTGGGTCAGAGCCTCGAAGGCGTTACCCTGATGGTATTCGTACAGCGCCCAACCATAACGAAGGTCCTTCGCCCGCTCGGGTTGCGCCTCGTCGGCATGGACCGGGGCCATCATCAGCCACAGTAGGGCACCCGCGTAAACGAACGGGCGTCGACCTGACGGCTGGCTTGCTTTCAATCCCACGACGCGGCTTACTCCCACTCCATAATGGATACGGAGGGTTGGTAGTTGGAGGAGCGATCTTCAACACGGATTTCCAGAGCGGCTGTTCCAGTGCCCTTCTCAAACTCCAGGGAGGCCGCCTGCTTGTAAGGCCGCTGATCCGGCCCGATTCCCTCAACGAATGCCGTGACCTGGTGTACTCCGGATTTGAGGTTGCCCACGAACAGCCGCTGCATGCCGCCGCGTTCAAGTGCGCTCACCTGACGCGCCGTATAGAGATGAGAGGCAACGATCTCATCGTCGACCTTCAGCTTCACTGCATCCAGCTTCAGAAACTTTCCGGTATCAACGCTGAGAAACACGGCAACCTGGGTATTGGCCGGAAAAAGCAGATCCTCCTCGAGGATGAACAGGTCACGGTTCAGGCGTATCACTTTCTTCTTGAGCGCCTCCACCTGCTCGGCGACGGCTGGGTCGTCCTTCTCCGTCCCAGGATTGGTCTGCGCAAATGCGGGGCCTGTCAGGGCGAGGGTCAATACTGCTAAAAGCGCCGGGATTCGATGGTTCAAGCAAGTGGCCATGGTCGTTCTTCCTGCATGCTCAGTATTCAAGAATCAACGACGCCCGGGTTACGTAGGCATCGAAGGAATAAAGGGGTTCTTCGCCGGGGAGAAAGTCCCCGGCTGCGGTGACATCCCGGAAGTTGTCATAGTCAAAATTCAGCCAGTCCACCAGTAAGCTGAACTGCAGGCGATCAATGCCGGGGAGAGACGTCTGCTTCCATTCGTATACCGCGCCCACCGCCAAGGTTGTTCCCGAAAGAGAGCTGAGCTCCTTGTCCCGGGCAAGGTGTGTCTGGGAATTCTCGAACGGGAAAAGATCACTGTAAAAGTCCGCCTCGCTCTGGCTGTAGTAGCGAACGGAACCCTCAAGGGTCCAGTGCTGGTTCAATCCGTGCACGTATCCCAGTTCGACCGTATGGGCGTTGATACCCCAGGTATCGGAAAAATAGCGGTATTCACCGCGAATTGAGGCGCGATACGGCAGATAGTAGAGCGCTCGCAAGGCCACGGAGGTACTGGTCCGGGTTTCCGGATAACGCTCTGGTTGATACAGGAACGCTGTGGAATCGTTCGGGTCGATGTAGCGGTTTTGTCTGTAAGGGTTCTGCAGGAAGCCCTCATCCGTAACCACCTCAAGATCCAGGCCTACCAGACTGTTGCGGGTGACGACCTGGCTCAGTCCGAGCTGATAGTTCCGACGATCGGCTTCCTCGCTGAAGGAATCGTTGCCAACCCGGCCCACTTCGTCCCAGCCACTGGCATAGCCCATGGTGACCGTTGACATGCCACCGAAAAACTCCTGACTGAGCGAGAAGTAAACGGTATTGGCTTCGTAATCGTTTTCCGTACTGTTGGTGAACCCCAGGCTCATAATGGATTTGTCGTGCAGATAATCCACGCCAAAGGTGTACTCGTTGCGCTCTTCCTCATAGGGGCTGGCCGTGGCCAGGACGTCGACAGAGGCGGCCGAAACGGAATCGACATAGTACTGTCCAGAAAACGAAACCTGGGAGCCGATACCCTTGCGCACCAATACTGACGGACCGTCGATGATCATGCCACCGCCGTCATAGCGGTGATAGAGAACATCGACGTTATCGACCGGAAGGGTTGCCGCAATCGCCTGATGCCCGAACAGCACCAGCGCGAGCAAAAGGAATGCGGACCGTACCAACCGTCGCCTGTCAGTTGCAGCCACAACCACCTCCCGAACCGCCTTCCGCTCCCCGCGCAGACTCCCGGGACTGATAGACGTGATGCATGTAGGAATCCGCTTTGCCGTGACGACTGAGACTCATGACCGGATCCGCCAGATTATCCCGTTCGTAGGGTTTCACCCACGGCTTTACTGAACTGCATCCGGAAACCGTGAACGTGGCGACCAGAAGAGCGGACACAGTGAAGATCGACAAATTACGCATAAACGTTCCGTCCGAAAATTACTCGCGCACCAGTTCACGAATCTGCTGTTCGTATTCGTCTTCGTAACCCGGCTGGTACCCGTAATGGAGATAACGGGCATTACCATCGCGATCAATCATCACGGTGGTTGGCATGGCCTGCACCTCATAAAGCTCGCTCACCGAACTCTCCGGATCGTAAAGGATCGGGTAATTCACGGGCACCTTGTCCAGGAAACGATGAGCTTCTTCCCGATTCTCATCCACGTTGACCGCCAGAATCGTGAAGCCGAGATCCTTGTATTGGCTGTAAAGCTCATCCATCAGCGGCATTTCCTGGCGGCAGGGGCCACACCATGACGCCCAGAAGTTCAGCATCACCACTTCGCCACGATGGTCCTCCAGCCTCAGATTTTCGCCGGAACGGCTCTCCAGGGTGAAATCCGGAGCTGGCACATTGATGGCCTCGGCGCCGGCCATGGGGCTAAGACAGGCCAGGACGCCCGCCACCGCCAATGATTTTATGGATGCTTTCATAACCATTGCTCCTGTAATCAGAAAAAGACCGACAGGCCAGTGCTGACCTCTGTGTTCATGGAGGTTTTCTCGGCCCCAAGAACATCTATTCGGTAGTAGTGCTGCCTTACGCCAATCTGAACTGCAACGCTGTCCGTCAACAGAACCTGATAGCCCGCACCGGCATTCAGGGTAAACCGGGTATCACCCGCAAAATCGGTAGCGCCGGCACCTGCGATCAGGTAGAAATTGGTGTTGAATGCGTAGTTCTCGGTGAGGAAGGCCTCGCCAGGAAGCACGTTGTAACCCAGGTTGATGTTGTAATAGCTGTAATCCCGCTCGCTGTCGGTAAGCACCTCGACGTTACCGGCCAGCTTCTCGAAACTGGTTTCGCCGCCCTCCGCGAATCCGACTCCTGCTTCGAAGAAGAAAGACTCGCTGAGGTGATAGGTGAGCTTGCCGCCAAAAAGCAGCGACGACTCGAAGTCCTCGATATTGAGCACGCCCACAAAAGCCCCAACCTCAAAGTTCTCGGTGTCGATCAGCGCCTCGGTGACCGGCACCGGGGTAACATCAGGCTCGATCAGCGGCCGATCATCCTGGGCATGGGCGCCCACGGCTACGCATAGCCCTGCGCCGAGGCACAGCGGTTTCAGAAAAAGATGCTTAGTCCGATTTTCCATTCTGTCGCTTCTTCGTTGGTGGACCGGGTAGTGAACACTTTGTAGTCCTTCACTTCGGCACGGATGAAATATCGATCGGTAATGTAGGCGCGGATACCAAGCCCCGCATGGCCAATACTGTTATCCCTCTCTTCGGGCTGGGCCAGTGTGGCCTTGGGGTCAACCCAGATATGCCCGACCCCCAGGGTAAAAAAGGGTGATACCCGCCAATCAGGAAATGGCTGATGCACCAGATTCGCATTGACCATTCGAATTTCCGAGGCGCTGCCAAGAATCTGAGAAGCCCAAAGCTCGGCGGACAGGTTTCTGGTCATCCAGAAGCCGCCGTAGCCTGCCGTGACAGCGGCACCATCAAATTCCCCCATCATAAATCCGGCTTCCAGCCGCCGGCTTCCAAAGGCCTCAAAATCGGGCACCTGAAGATCCACACGATTACCCGTGGCATCCACCATCTGTGCAATATCCGCAACCGCTATCCAACCCTCCCGGCCACGGGTATCCGTCACTTTGATCCAACTTGTCTTGCGCTGAAGAATGGTCAGCCATTCCCCTTTTTCGCTGGTATGAAAAACCGGATAGCCCGTTGCCGGTCCGGTTCGCCAGGACACATAGGGCTCCGTTACCTGCACTTGCAATGCATCATCTTCAGCCTGCCCCCACAGCCAGCCAGCCCAGCTCTGGGCCGGCAACAACAAAAGAAACATAAGAATGGCGATGGGCATGGTGCGAGTTTCAGTCCTTGGATCAGTCTTCCGGGGCGTCGAACGGATTGTTGAAATACTGGCCGCCAATATCCAGCCATTCTGCGATCAGTCTGAGTTCGGCGGGTGTGAGGCGATCTTCGTGAGTTCCGCCTTCCGCAAATGCGTCGAAGAAACTACTGGCACGAGCGCCGCCTACTGACATCGAAGGCTGAACCGGGACTGTAACAGGTGGCGTAGGTTGCTCGTTGCCATCTTCATCGAGAATAGGATTACCCTCCCCATCTCTCAATATCTCCCCGGAATCCACGAGTCGGTCTATGAGAGCACCATCTATCAACTCCTGCTCATTATCCGGATAAAGCAGTTCTCTATATGCTTTGAAATGCAGCGGCTCGTCCGGTGATGGACCGTCACTCAAGTCCAATTGAGCCACCGGTACTACAGCCGCGCCCTCAGCATCTCTGTTGCTATGACAATTCGTACATGTAGTTCCCGGGTTTTCAATTTCCCTGTCTACCCCCCAGATGGGGTGGATGTGCTGCTCATAGTTGATCACAATCCGACAGTTGGGTGCCCATTCTGTCGCGCACACGCCGGATATGGGGGGCGAAGTCTGCAGATCGGCGTAGGCGTAGGCAAAGCTATCAGGCTTTGGGTTTACAGCATCACCGGACCACTCATCGGCAAAGATTACATCCGGCGTCGGCCGCCGAATCTCGTTGATGCGGGCAAAGACCTCGGCCATGGTTTCTCCCATATCGGTAAACAGACCTGAGTCGGTGTTGGGAAACGAAATGCCGGTGGTTTCTGCCCCGCTCCACGCAGGTTCCGGACCAGCGTCAGGCCTGCCATGGGGTGCCGGGTTACCGGGGTCATGGCAGCCTGAGCACTCAAGGGTCTCACCGGGGCGTACCGTTAGCCAGTTCTGATGCCTGTTGCCCAAAACCCCGTCCATGCGCCGCCCCTGCTCATCCAGGATACTAATCGCAAACGCGACATTGGCAGGCACCGCCACCTTTACCGATCCATCCGGCTCTATTGGTACGTAACCCAGTATTTCCCGCATCAACTGGGCGCGGCTTCTGCCAAAAGCGCTGTTATCAAAATCCCGTACGTTCTCATCGGGAATGGCTACCGGCTTTTCCAGGCGAAGGAATCTGGCCGGACGATCTTCAGGCGGGGTCTCCACCGGGTCGGCCATCACATCAATACCCGCTGGTGTAGTGTCCACGCCGTCAATGTCATACACACTGCGAATATGCAGGACGCCATAGCCTGCATCCCCAAGTGCACCCTCATCACCCGTAAACTGGGATTCCGGAATGAAGCCTTCCAGAGTCCGCTCCTTCATCAGGACTGCCTCATCAAACTGAACGCCCTCCACCGGCGGGACCACCGGCCGCTGGGTCTCGCTGTTGATATCTAGAAGCCACAAACCGTAGACGGGCTCAGCGGGCTCATAATCTTCGGATTGCAGGCGGTCTTCTGTGCAGTTAACGATCCGGTCGGTTGCTGTTTCACGCAACCGGCAAGGTGTCCAACTGACCAGGTAGCGGTTGGTACCATCCAGCAGTGGTGAAACCGATGCATAACTGCCTTTCAGCGACAGCTGCCCATCCAGGCCCACACCGGGCACAAGTGAGCGCTGACCTGAACCTTCGGTGCCATCGATACGCAGATTGGCCTCAACAAATTGGTCAACATCGACTTCCGCCAACACAGACGCGTAATCATCCGTTTCAAACGGCCTTAGCTGCACCAGCAGATTGCCGCTGTCTGATTTGCGTGGCTGCAGATACTGTATATCGCTCGCCTCTGGAACCGAATCGTGGGAGTGACGACCGAAGAGATAGCTCAGGCCGGTGCCGTCAGGGTTGACGCGGTAGAGGTTTACACCGTTGTTCCGGGTTTGGCCGGCATTGTCCCAGCGGCTGAACACAATGGTGCCATCATCCGCCACCATGGGGTCGAGGTCGTGGCTCTGATTGAATGTGATCTGTTCAATGTTCTGACCATCGTCGTCCATCACATGCAGAACAAACCCGGGGCTGTCACCCTCCTCGTCCAGACCGGAATACTGGGGTTTGCCTTCATCAAGCAGCACCGCCTTGGAAATCCGCTGACGGGTTGACGAGAAAACGATTCTGCCATCAGGCAGATAGGCTGGCGCAACGTCCTGCCCGGCCCGGGCGGTAACGTCTGAATCGATGATCCGACGCAGGATGTCGGCACTAACGTTGTATTCCCAGATATTCCAGGTTGGCTGATCCTCGTCGTCTGCGTCCTCGATTTCCGGCGCACGCATGGCAAACAGCAGTCTGGAGCCGCCGTGGGAAACGTGGAGATCTTTCACGTCATAGCGCAATTGACCATTGTCATCGAGGAATTGCGGCCCGGCGAAGGCCCTGGAGGCAATATCCCGCGTCTCGGCGTCCGCAGTAGCACTGGCCTTCAGAAACAGTCTCGCTCCGGGGCGGAAGGCGCTCGGGTCGGCCAGGTTGTCCTCGACCAGGGCCCCGGTGTTTTCGTCAAAAAGCAGAGCCCGTTCGACATAAGCCACAGGGTTCTCGACGACAACCGGATCTGCCTGCTGGCTGTCGCTGCTCGAAAAACAGCCAGACAGAGCAGCAAGCGAGCCGAGTGCGATAGCCAGGCGAGCACTGCGAGAGATGTTTAGAGCGGGCGACTTAATTTCCAACGTGACAAACCCTGTTTCGGATGACATTCCATGACATAAATTAAGTCGGTTCCGCTGGCAGGCTCCAAGGGTTTTACGTAACGCAATGTAATAACGTGGCCTACGGCTCAAAACGAAGGATATAGCAAGCCGTAAACTTTTAACAATTGTCAAAAAGCATTAATGTGCACATGCTATCGATCACCGAGGGAAAGGACATGACCGCCCGGAACAGGATCAGAAGCCTGCTTTGCAAGGCTTGCAGTACCGCAGTTCTCATCGCATTGGTGTCTGGACAGGTCAGCCTTGTTCAGGCCGGGCCCAGGGAGCAGGCCAAAAGAATTCACGACCGGATTGCCGGCGTACCACCCTCTGAGAGCGTTTTGGATTCCATGACCAGCATGATTCCTTCTAATCCAGAAGGTGCAGCGTTCATTGCCATGAACGATCCCGCTTTTTACAACGTGACTCTCAAGAACTTCGCGGCTCCCTGGACCAACGAGGCGATGTCAAAATTCGTGCCCCTGAACGATTACATTGCAACAGTAATCGGTGTCGTTAGAGATGAAGCAGACTTCCGAACCATTCTCTATGAAGATGTTCTATACGTTGGTGCCCCTGATCTGAATGCTCCGAATTACTCCACAAACGACAACGAACATTATGAGTGGCTTGAGACACAAGCTATCGACCTCAGCAACAAAGATCACTTAATCCGGCAACCCCAATCGAATTATAACGGTTTGCCCTCTTCTGCCACCGCCGGCGTCATCACGTCAAGAGCTTCAGCCCGCGCATTCTTCAGTGCCGGCACCAACCGTGCAATGTTCCGCTTCACGCTGATCAACCACATGTGCAACGACCTGGAGCAGGTTGCGGACGTTACACTCCCGACAGATCGCATTCGCCAGGATGTTTCCCGCAGCCCCGGTGGCGACAGTCGAGTCTTCCTGAACAACTGTGTGGGCTGCCATACGGGCATGGATCCCATGACCCAGGCGTTTGCCTACTACGACTACGAATACAACCAGAACACTGATCCTGAGGGTGAGAGCGGCAGACTCGTGTACAACGCTGTTGGTGAAACAGATCCTGAGACGGGAACCAGGGTAAAAGCCAAATATCACATAAACTCCGCAACTTTCGAGCAGGGCTATGTGACGCCGGATGATAGCTGGGTCAACTACTGGCGTCAGGGCGCAAACCGCCGTCTCGGTTGGGATGAGTCAATGCCGGGGTCCGGCAAAGGTGCGAAAAGCCTGGGTAAGGAGTTCGCCTATTCGGACGCCTTTGCCGAGTGTCAGGTCAAGAAAGTGTTCGAGAATGTCTGCTTACGACCTCCCTCGAGCAGCGCAGACAGCTCTAAAATAAGCAGTATGGCAGCAGGCTTCGCCAGTCAGGGTAACCTGAAGCAGGTGTTCGCAGAATCTGCCGTGTATTGCATGGGGGAGTGAGGACGCTATGAACACATTCAAAGGAATATCGGTGAACTCTCGCAGATCGGCCTTCGCACTTATCGCCATCGCCTTGCTACTTGCGGCCTGCGGCGGAGAATCCACTGAACAACTACCGAATACCAATCCGAACTCCGGCACGGTTACCTACAACGGCCCACCCCCTTCAACGGATGATGTAGCCAACTTCAAGCGCAATGTCTGGGACAATCTGGTAACCCAGGCGAAATGTGGCGCGTGCCACGGTTCAGATGGTCAGACACCGACGTTCGTCAACGAGCAAGACGTCAACCTTGCTTATGCCCAGGCAAATACCATAGTCAATCTTTCGGATCCGTCCCAGTCAGAGATGGTGACTAAAGTAGCCGGTGGTCATAATTGCTGGCTTACCAGCAATTCTGCCTGTGTCGACATTCTAACCACCTATATTTCCAACTGGGCAGGCGGCTCAGAAGGCTCTGCCAAAACCGTGGAACTTCGCGCCCCAGCGCTCAAAGAACCGGGCGCCACGGTTTCCCTACCGAGCGACACTGGCCTGTTTTCCACCACGGTATACCCGCTGTTGGAAGAATATTGCAGCGAGTGTCATGCCGACGGCGGACAGACCCCCTACATCGCCAGTGCGAATATAGAGACAGCCTATGATCAGGCAAAGAGTCGCATCGACCCTATGAACCCGAAATCATCACGACTCGTTGAACGACTTGAGTTCGACTATCACAATTGCTGGAACGACAACTGTCTGGCATCTGCCGCCTTGATGGAAACCAAAATACTGGAACTTGTTCAAGACCTGCAGTTTCAGGACGTTGATGAGTCGCTTGTTACCAGCAAAGCTCTGACACTAAGCGCGGACGGGCTAGAAGCCAACTCCGGCGGCCGTTATGAAGACAACATTATTGCTCTTTACGAATTTAAGACCGGTGAAGGCCAGACGGCCTTCGATACCAGCGGTGTATCCCCTGAAATTGACCTCACCATCAGCGGAAACTTTGAATGGGTTAACGCCTGGGGAATCAACTTCGGGCCAGAAGGAGAAAATGAGCAAGGGTTCATGATTCCTGCCGGCAAGGCCCAGGGCAGTACCACAGCGAGCCAGAAACTTCATACTATCTTGACCGCCTCTGGCGAATACAGCATCGAGGCATGGGTAGCACCAGCGAATATAAGCCAGGAAGATGCCCGCATCATCACCTACTCTGGCTCATCCACCACTCGCAATGTCACTCTCAGCCAGTCGCTCCAGCGATACGAAGTACTGCATCGCAGCACCACCAGCGATGAAAATACGCCGTTCTCTACCCAGGACGCCGACATGCTTCTGCAGGCAACCCTTCAGCACATTGTAGTGAACTACACTCCGGCGACCGGACGCCAGATATTTGTTAATGGCGTTCCGACCGATGATGTCGACCCAGACAACGGTGGACTGTTAACCGAATGGGATGACAGCTTCGCGCTCGTACTTGGCAATGAGACAGATGGTCAGTCTCCATGGCAAGGGACAATAAGAATGGCTGCCATCCATAATCGTGCTCTGACATCGGAACAGATTCAGGCTAACTTTGAGGTGGGTGTCGGGCAGAAATTTTACTTACTTTTCAGTGTGTCAGACCTGATAGGTTTGCCGCAAAGCTTTATCGTCTTCGAAGTCAGTGAATTCGACAACCATGCCTATCGATTTGCCAGCCCGTTCTTTATCAGCCTGGATGGCTCTGTTGAACCTTCAGATATAACGCTGCAGGGCATGAGGTTGGGCATCAATGGAAATGAGGCAACGGTGGGACAGGCCTGGGCAAATCTCAACATCGTTCTTGATAGCGAGGCTTATGACCCCGGCACTGGCCAGCCACTGTCCCGCCTCGCCACGATTATTGCCCAGGAAAATGGGGCAGAAAATGATGAGTTCTTCCTCACGTTCGACAAGCTTGGTAACAATACTTTTGCCCGGACAGAACCTGAAGAGCTGCCCCAGCCCACACCAGATTATCCTGACGAAACACCGTCAGCGATTGGCCTTAAAACGTTTGACGAGATTAACGAATCCATGTCCCGGATGACAGGCGTACCCACAACCAACTCGGCAGTCTCCGCAACTTACAACACTGTAAAACAGCAACTACCTACTGTTGAAAACATCCAGGGCTTCCTGTCGTCTCAACAAATGGCTATTACTCAGATGGCAATCCAATATTGTGATGCACTAGTGTCAAACACACAGCTCCGAATGGATATGTTCCCAGGGTTTGATTTTTCAGTCCCATCCAACACCGCATTTGATCACGGAGGCAAGAGCCTTATTATCGCCCCGCTCTTGTCTCACTTCGTCGGCAGCGGCCTGAATTCTCAACCCAGCGACAGCAAGATCGAGACCGTCGTGGGAGAGCTCATTGATACCCTGAAACTCTGCGGCGGTAACGAATGTGCAATCGACCGCACCGAAACCATTGTCAAGGCAAGTTGCGCCGCTGTGCTTGGCAGCGCCACCACCCTGGTTCAGTAGAGGAAGCCGATCATGTTCATACGCAAAACACGTAAAAAGCCCTTGGCGAACGGCAGTCCGCTCCTCCACGATGATCACGGCAAACCGAAGACGCGTCGCGAATTCATAGCGCAAGGTTTGATGGCCGGCTCCGCCACTGTTTTCGGGGCGTCAGTTTTCAGTCTTTTCGGTAATCCGAGAATGGCGGCGGCTGAACTCTCACCGGAACTGCAAACCCTCAAGGAGAACTGTGGCATTGCCGTTAAGGGCGCAGGAAAGATTCCATTTATTTGTTTTGACCTGGCAGGTGGTGCCAACATCGCCGGCTCCAACGTGCTGATGGGACAAGACGGCGGGCAGATGAACTTCCTGAGCACCGCCGGGTATAACAAGCTCGGCCTGCCGGGTGACATGCTGCCAAACGATCCCGCCTTCCTGAATACAGATCTCGGTCTGGCATTTCATTCAGACAGTGGTTTTCTTCGAGGCATAGTTCAAAGCGCCAGTGCTGGCACTCTTGCAGCGACCAATGGCGCCATCATTGCTGCGCGCTCAGAGAACGATACCGGCAACAATCCCCACAACCCAATGTACGGAATTCATCGTGCAGGCGCTGATGGCCTTCTACTCTCCCTTGTAGGGTCACAGAGTTCGGAATCCGGAGGCAACTCGCTAGCTCCAATGAACCTAATTGACCCCAAAGCCCGTCCCACCAAAATTGATCGGCCGTCTGATGTCACTGGTTTGGTTGATGTGGGTGATCTTATCGGCATTCTCGATCAACAGGATGCAGTCGCTGTAATGGAGTCCATCCAACGTATCAGCGATGCCAAAATGAACCAGATCACTACATCAGATGTCGTGAAGGACCTCGTTCAATGCGGGTATGTAAAGAGCGCAGACCTGGCTGACCAGTTCGGAAATCCTGCCTCCCTGGACCCAATCGCTGACCCCGATATCGTCGGCCCGGCGGGCATTTTTTCCAGTTCCGAGTTCGACGGTAATCGGGAATATCAAAAAACAGCTTCGGTAATGAAGCTTGTGCTGGAGGGGTACGCTGGCGCTGGCACTATAACAATGGGCGGATATGACTACCACACCGGCGAACGCGGCACAGGCGAACGCCGAGACGAACAAGCGGGACGTTGCATGGGCGCTTGCCTTGAGTACGCAGCTAGAAAACAAATCCCGCTGATGCTCTACGTGTTCAGTGATGGATCCGTTTCCAGCAACGGTCGCATAGACGATTCTATAGACGGCCGCGGCAAAGGCGAATGGACCGGTGACAATCAGCAGACCGCTGCCTCCTTTTTTCTGGTGTACAACCCAGCTGGCCGACCAACAGCAATTCGCAACCAGATAGGCCACATGCGCGCAGACGCGTCCGTGGAAACTGCCTCAAGCCCTGCCGCCAATAACGTCAATCAACTGGTCCAGACTGTGCTGCTCAACTACATGGCGCTGCACGGGGAACAAGGCGATTTCAGTTCCCGCTTCATGGGCCACGGGCTGGGCAATTCCGCTTCGCAGGATAGGCTGATCGCATTCGAAAATTTGGTTAACGGCACTATCGGTAGTTGATCTGGCTGGTTCCATCCTATTAAGGCTGGGGTGGAACCAATCCCTCAGAAACGTGCATCATGCGCTGGTCATCGATAACCACAACATCGATACCCGGAAGACCCTCAATCACCTCCAGTCCTTTCTCAGGCCCAAGCACAAACACGGCCGTGGAGAGGCCGTCAGTTGTTAACGCGTCCTCGCCGATAATGGTCACGCTCTGAACACCCTGAACGGATTTACCGGTTTCAGGAGACAGAATGTGATGGACCCGGTCGCCCGCTTCGTCCACGAAGAACCGCTCGTAATCCCCGGAGGTAGACACCGCCACGTCTTCCAGCGGCAGAACCACCGCGTTGCGGCCTTCCGAACGGGGATCCCGGATGCCAACATACCAGGGGCGTCCCCGCTTGTCCCCCAGCAGCCGCATGTCGCCTCCTGCACTGAGCCGGGCATGGCGGATGCCAGAGCTGACCAGGCGCTCAATTCCCAGATCCACTGCGTAGCCCTTGGCGATACCGCCCAGGTCCACCAGAATTCCCGCCTGGCGGTATTCGACCGTACGGTCATCCTGATCAAGAATCACATCCCGGAAATTCACCCGCGGCAAACCAGATCGAAGCTCTTCGTCCGTCGGCTTTTTTCCGGCCCTGAAGTCGTACAGGTAACCGACTGAGCCAAAGGTGATGTCGAAGGCGCCATTACTGAGCAGCGAAACCTCCCGTGCTTTCTCAAGCACCTCGAACAACCCGTCACTGACTGCTACTGGCCCGCCGGGGGCATCTCGGTTGAGCAGGGAAACTTCCGAATCTTCCCGGTAGCGACTCATCTGTTCATCTACCTGATGAAAAACCGCCAGAACCTCAGCCCCGACCTTCTCCGCCAGATCTTTATCCTCTGCCCAGAACTCCAGTTCGATAGGCGTCGTCATTGCAGTATCCGAGAACCGGTACCAGTCGGCACTGGCCGACATTGAAAAGATGGCAAGCCCCATTGCCGCCATGAGAGACGGGAGAGTCGATCCGAGTTCGAATTTCCAACGCTTAATAGTTACCAAGACCTCAAAGACTCCATTGGCTTAGGCGATACCCAATTTGAGCGATTCCGGGAAGTATATCTATTTCCTTAACTGCAACTGAACCAATTCGTAAAAGGACAAAAACCAGATTAGATGCAGATCACTAACCTACAATTTGTTACCCAAAATTCCACTTTTGTCCCATTGTTGACTCCATAATCAGCGCTGACACTAGCTCTGTTTAACAAATAATCAAAAAAGTATCCGCAGCCCATCCCCCCCAACGGCGCTGCAACTCCGGAGGCCAACCTGAATGAACGTCAGAAAAGTACTCTTTTCTGCTTGCCTGCTGTTGCTGGCGAGCACCACCGTGTATGCCGAAACCCTGAAAATCGGGCTGAATTATCCTCAAACCGGTCGTTACAAGGACCAGGGCCTGCAACAGCGTCTGGGCACCTTCCTGGCAGTTGACGAAATCAACAAGGCCGGCGGCGTCATGGGCCGCCAGCTGGAACTGGTGATCCGGAATACCCGTGGCGAACCGGCCCAAGGCGCGGAAAACACCGCAGAGCTTATTGACCGTGAAGGCGTCCAGATGGTGTTCGGCGGTGTGTCCAGCGCCGTTGCCATTGCCTCTGGCAAAGCCGCCCGGGACCGTAACCGGATTTACTTCGGCACCCTCACCTACTCGAATGCCACCACGGGCGCAGAAGGCCATTCCCACATGTTCCGGGAGCCCTACAACGCCTGGATGACTGCCAAGGCCCTCAGCCAGTACCTGACCACCAATCACGCCGACGACGAATACTTCTACATCACCGCCGACTACACCTGGGGCTGGTCCGTGGAAGAGTCTGTACGCAAGTTTTCGGGAACCGAAGACACCCAGCGCCACCGGGGTGTGAAAACACCGTTCCCCCGGGCGCTGATCACTGATTTCCGGGAAGCGCTTGAGCAGGCGGACGCCAGCAACGCCAAGGTTCTGATGATGGTCCTGTTCGGCGACGACATGGTTCGTGCCCTCAATGTTGCCTACGAAATGGGCCTCACCAAAAAAATGCAGATCGTTGTGCCCAATCTGACCCTCGGTATGGCGCGACAAGTGGGCCCGACCATTATGGAAGGCATTATCGGTGGCTCGCCCTGGGTCTGGAACGTACCCTACGAGCTGAACTACGCCAGAGGAAAAGAATTTGTAGAGGCTTTCTCAGACCGGTATGAAATGCGGCCTTCAACTGCTGCGGCATCTGCCTACAGTATTGTTTACCAGTACAAAGATGCCGTCGAACGTGCAGGAACCACCAACACCGCCAGCCTTATCCGGGCATTGGAAGGCCACAGATACACTTTCCTGAAGGACGAACAGTACTGGCGGGCATTCGACCACCAGAACATACAAACAGTGTATGTGGTCAAGGTGAAACCCCGTAATACCATCGTGGCGGACGAGTACAGCTCCGACTATTTCAGCATTATCGATTCCATGCCCGGCGATCAGGCAGCCCAGACCCGGGAAGAATGGGAAGAGAGGCGCCGGGAGGCTGGCAAGCCTTTGAGCCTCTAGCTCGAACACCTTCCAGAACAGCCCCGCCCAAATTGGCGGGGCTTTTTTTTGAATTTTCCAGCGGCTTGCGTAAACTTTCGATTCCGAACATAACAACAAGGCCACAGGATGTCTCAGAAACACCGTCTTGAACAGATCATGGACTTGATACAAAAATCCGGATTCGTTACGACAGAGCAGCTGGTCGACGAGTTTGGCGTAACGCCACAAACGATCAGAAGGGACCTCAATGAGCTGGCGGGGCAAAATCGACTTCGTCGGCATCATGGCGGCGCGGGCGTGGACTCAAGCACGGCCAATACCGCTTACCACCACCGTAAAATCATGAATCTGGAAGCCAAGGAACGGATTGCAAACACCCTTGTGCGGCACATACCGGACAATGCTTCCATGTTCATCAATATTGGCACCACTACTGAAACCATTGCCAAAGAACTGCTACAAAAGCGCGGCCTGAGCATAGTCACCAACAACCTCCATGTTGCTTCCATCCTCTCTGCAAAGGAGGACTTCCATATCATCGTTGCTGGCGGCGAGGTTCGAAATCGCGATGGCGGCATCGTCGGTGAGGCCGCTGTCGACTTCATTAACCAGTTCAAGATGGATTACGGAATCATTGGCATCAGCGGCATTCACCATGACGGTTCACTGCTGGATTTCGACTACCGGGAAGTTCGGGTTTCCCAATCGATCATTGCCAACTCTACTGAAGTACTGCTGGCCGCAGACCACTCCAAGTTTGGTCGCAATGCCATGGTGCGACTGGGAAGTATTGGGCAGGCACACCACCTTTTTACCGATGCTCCACCGCCAGAGAAGATCCGCAAGCTGCTTGAAACGAATGGAGTAGAACTTCACATTACCGACAAATAGATTCGTTTTTCTTCGCTACTTTTCCTTTACGAACAGACCACCATTCCCCATAATCGATATATCAATCAACACCCGTTCAGGGACTGTGAATAGTGGCAAACGATCAGGATGTCTTCGATGTACTTGTGGTTGGAGGCGGAGTGAATGGTTCTGGAATTGCCCTGGATGCTGCTGGGCGAGGCCTGAAAGTTCTGCTTTGTGAAATGGATGATCTCGCATCTGCAACTTCTTCCAGCAGCAGCAAACTGATTCACGGCGGCCTTCGCTATCTCGAACATTATGAGTTCCGCCTTGTCCGGGAGGCCCTTGCCGAGCGCGAAGCGTTGTTGCGAAACGCCCCTCACATCATGTGGCCTATGCGGTTCAGGCTTCCGCACCGCTCACATCTAAGACCAGCCTGGATGATTCGTACCGGCTTGTTTTTGTACGATCATCTTGCCAAACGGGAAATCCTGCCTGGCTCCCGATCAATTTCCTTTGAAGAGGACTCTCCTCTCAAACCCGAAATAACCAAGGGCTTTGAATACTCCGACGGCTGGGTAGACGACGCCAGACTGGTCGTACTGACTGCGAAAAAAGCAGAACAGAAAGGTGCACAAATTCTGACGCGGACAAAATGCGTCAACGCAGAGCGGGGTCGGGACCGATGGATCGCCACTCTGAAAGACATGCGCTCCGGATCCGAAACAACTGTAGCGGCAAAAGTCATTATCAACGCCACTGGTCCATGGGTGAGCCGCCTGTTCGGCGAAAGTCTCAGCATGAAGGCGCCAAAGCAGATCCGGATGGTTAAAGGCAGTCACATTGTTGTCCCCCGCCTGAATCAGGGCACGGAAGCCTATATCCTGCAAAATGAGGACGACAGGATTGTCTTTGTGATCCCTTACGAAGACAACTTCTCGCTCATCGGCACCACTGATGTTGAATACGAGGGCGACCCAAAAGCCGCCAGCATATCCTCCGAGGAAACCCGCTATCTTCTGAATATTGTGAACGCCTACTTCAGGCGGCAGCTGGACACGTCGGATGTCATCTGGTCCTATTCTGGCGTGCGACCACTCATGGACGATGAAGAGGAGCCGGCCCAGAAAGCTTCACGGGACTATTCTTTCGAGGTCAGCGAGGGCACTGACCGTGCCCCCCTGATTTCAGTTTTCGGAGGCAAAATCACCACCTTCCGCAAGCTTGCCGAAGCCGTTACAAACCGGCTCTGCGATTATTTTCCTGACGCCGGTCAACATTGGACCCGCAGCGCAGTTTTGCCTGGCGGCGACTTCGCGAATCAGGACGAGCTGGCAACGCGGATGCAAACACGATTCCCATGGCTACCCGAAGCAGCGACTTCGCGTTATGTGCGAACCTATGGCACCAGCGCCTTCGATTTTCTTGAAGGGGGCAATTCTATGGAAGACCTTGGAACTGCTTTCACACCGACCCTCTTCCAGAGCGAGGTGGATTATCTGGTTGCCAATGAATGGGCTATTACCACCGACGATGTGCTTTGGAGACGAACCAAGCAAGGTCTCTACATTTCTGAGGCGAAGAAGGAATTATTGCGAGACTATCTTAATGAAACAGTGATAGCCCGGCACTGACCACTCATTCGATTCCAGAACGACCATCTGCATTCAGAGCCGTAATGACCAGTGATTGCAACTCCGGGACTACCTCAGCCTCAAACCAGGAGTTCTTCCGTAGCCAGCCATTATTCCTGGGGCTGGGATGCGGCAAGGGCACCAGATACGGCCAATAATCCCGCCACCGCCTGACATTTTCCGTAACGGATTTGCCTGTACCCGGAAGATGCCAGGCATGGGCATACTGGCCAATAACCAGCGTGAGTCCTATGTGCGGCAGACGATCCAACAGTAAATTGCGCCAGGCTGGCGCGCACTCCGGCCGCGGCGGCAGGTCCCCGGACTTGCCTGTGCCCGGATAGCAAAACCCCATCGGCAGGATCGCGAGCTTCTGCTCGTCATAAAAGGTATCCCGGGTAATCCCCATCCATTGTCGAAGCCGATCGCCGCTGGGATCGTTGAAGGGCAGTCCGGTTTCATGCACGCGCCTGCCCGGAGCCTGCCCGACCACCAGAATGCTGGCGCTTTCCGAAATTTGTATGACCGGCCTCGGCCCGCAGGGAAGAACGTCTGCACAAATCGTACACGCCCGTACTCGTCGAACCAGGTCGTCGAAGGGAAGCTGGGAGGGATCCTCAGTCATGGGCGCTCCGTCATCAAGGTGATTGCATAAACCGACATTTACCGTAACGATAGAGGCACAATTACTGCACAACAAGTCTCGAAGGACACACCATGAATGCCAAAGCAGGCTCTCTCCCGCTGCCGGAAATTGATGTCGAAGAGTTCCGGAAAGTCGTTCGCTCGCGCCGTTCCATCAGGCGTTTTACTGATGAGCCAATTCCCGAGACAGTGCTGGAGGATTGCCTTGAACTGGCGACCCTGGCGCCCAATTCCAGCAACCTTCAGCCGTGGGAATTCTTCGTCGTCAGGACTCCGGAACTCAAGGCAAAGCTTGCCCATGCCTGCCTTGGCCAGAATGCGGCGAAAACCGCTGCCGCGCTGATCGTGGTCGTTGCCCGCCCGGATACCTGGCGCGCTCATGCGCGGCAGGCCCTGGAGGACTGGCCGGAAGAAAAACTGCCGCCGATCGTTGAGAAGTACTACCGTAAAGTCGCCCCCATTCATTACAACCAGGGACCCTTTGGTATTCTGGGGTTAGCGAAAAAAGCCGCAGGCCTTGCGGTGGGAATCACCCGCCCGGTGCCCCGGGGGCCCTACTCGATCTGCGAGATGAAAATCTGGGCTACCAAATCCACAGCCCTGGCAGCCCAGAACCTGATGCTCGCGCTCCGGGCCCACGGCTATGATTCCTGCCCAATGGAGGGTTTTGACGAGCATCGGGTGAAAAAGCTGCTCAACCTGCCCGGGAAAGGACTGGTGACCATGGTAATGGCCGCAGGCCGACGAGCTGAAAACGGTGTTTACAACCGCCAGTACCGTTTTGACCAGAGCCAACTGGTACATTACCTCTGATCCAGCAACGGCAACCCGGCGTCATACCTCCGGATTGCCCAGTGCCTCGGCGGCTCCCAGCAAACCGGTGTAGGGCTCGGTGACCACGTAGACCGGTGTAAACTCCAGCAACGGCCGCATTCTGCCCTTGTCCTCAAAGCCATTACGGAAAGGACTTTCGAGGAAGAACTGAAGAAAGCGTGGCAGGATTCCGCCACACAGGTAGACACCGCCGGTACTCCCGAGAGTGAGAACTCCGTTGCCGGCTACCCGACCGAGGATTTCACAGAAGTTACGAAGCGTGTGCCGAGCCACGCTATCGGAGTTTTCTACCGCAGCCGCGGTGATTTTCTCCGGCGCATCCAGTGGAGCGGCTACACCCTGAATTTCTGCGTGGGCCTGATACAGGTTCAGAAGGCCCTGACCGCACAGAATCCGTTCTACGGAAACCCGGCCAAACCGGGCCTTGAGAATCCGCAGCACAGCCATTTCGGTATCGTCCGTGGGAGCGAAATCCACGTGGCCACCCTCGGTCATCAACGGCACCCAGCCATGCGCAATCGGCACCAGACCTGAAACCCCGAGCCCGGTTCCAGGACCCATAACGAGCCTGGGGCGACGGCTGTCACCCGGGCCGCCGCAAACATGCACCAGATGGTCGTCCGCAACGTGGGGAACGCCGAGGGCCATGGCGGTAAAATCATTGATCACCTTGAACCTGGACCAGCCAAACTGCGCCCGGACTTCTTCGGTATCAAAACGCCAGTGGTTGTTGGTCATCCGAACCTGGGTACCGCGAACCGGTGAGGCAACGGCAAGACAGGCCCCATCCAACTCTGAAACCCCGACCCGGGCAAGGTAATCCCGCACCGCGTCATCGAGATTCGTGAATTCCCCGCAGGGCAGAATCTCGATGGCTCGGGGCTGCACGCTACCCTGCTCTATCAGGGCAAAACGCGCATTGGTGCCGCCAATATCACCGACCAGTGAATAGTGTGTTGCTGTCATGCCTCATGATTCCAGAAAAAGCTGGCCCCTTCCTCGGGATTGCTGGCAGCGCGTCGCATCCAGCCGAACAACTCCCGACCATAGCCGTGATGATACCCGGTCAAGTCCGCTTTTTCAGATTCCCGGTCGGCGAACTCCTGCTCATCCACCCGGACTGCAAGAACACCGTTTTCGGCATCCAGACAGACCCAATCACCATTTTTGACCTTGGCCAGGGGCCCGCCATCCAGTGCCTCCGGGTACACGTGGATCGCTGCGGGCACCTTGCCCGACGCACCGGACATTCGTCCGTCGGTCACCAGGCCCACCTTGAACCCGCGATCCTGCAACACGCCAAGGTAGGGGGTGAGCTTATGCAGCTCTGGCATACCATTACTCTTGGGGCCCTGGAAGCGCACGATCACAATACAATCCCTGTCCAGGTCGCCAGCCTCAAAGGCTGCCTTGAGTTCGTTCTGGTCGTTAAACACCACGGCCGGCGCTTCAACTTTACGGTGTTCCGGGACAACGGCAGATACCTTGATGACGCCTCGACCGAGGTTGCCATCAAGCACCCTCAGCCCACCATCCGGCGCAAACGGTTCCGCTACCGGGCTGAGCACATCCGGGCGGAGGCTTGTTTCCGGCGCCGGCTTCCAGACCAGGTTTTCTTCCTCCAGCGCCGGCATCTCGATGTAGCGCTCAAGGCCGTAGCCAACCACCGTATTGACGTCATTATGCAAGTAGCCGCCACTCAGCAGCTCTCTGATCAGGAACGGCGTTCCGCCGGCCTCGTGGAAGGCATTCACGTCTTCCTGTCCGTTGGGGTAGATCCGGGTCATGGACGGAACCACGGAGGAAAGCTCGGCATAGTCGTTCCAGTCGATGATGATCCCGGCCGCCCGGGCTATGGCAATCCAGTGGATCGTGTGATTGGTGGAACCGCCGGTAACCAGCAGCGCCACCAGGGCATTGACGATGCTCTTTTCATCCACCATGTCGCCCAGACCCAGCTCGCCACCGTGAGGCTTCGACAGCCTGATCACCTGCTCGGTCGCCGCCCGGGTGAGCTCATCGCGCAGCGGCGTATTGGGGTTCACAAACGCCGATCCTGGGAGGTGCAGCCCCATCACTTCCACCAACAGCTGGTTGCTGTTGGCAGTGCCGTAAAACGTACAGGTACCAGGGCTGTGATAGGACTTGCTCTCGGCTTCCAGCAATTCATGCTTACCAACCTTGCCCTCGGCGTAAAGCTGGCGAATCCGCTGTTTTTCCTTGTTCGGCAGCCCTGATGGCATGGGGCCTGCCGGAAGCAGAATAGTGGGCAGATAGCCGAAGCTCAGCGAGCCAATCAGAAGGCCGGGCACAATCTTGTCGCAGATCCCCAGTAGCAGCGTGGCATCGAACATGTTGTGACTCAGGGCCACGGCGGTGCTCATGGCGATGGTGTCCCGGGAAAACAGGCTCAGCTCCATCCCCGGCTGGCCCTGGGTAACGCCATCGCACATGGCGGGCGTACCACCGGCCACCTGGGCCACGGACCCCATTCCACGGGCCGCCTCCCGAATAAGATCCGGGAACTTTTCGTAGGGTTGGTGGGCCGAAAGCATATCGTTGTAGGCCGTTACCATGGCTACGTTGGCCTTGTTCATGAACTTCAGGGTGTCTTTATCGCCCTGATCACAGGCCGCAAAACCATGGGCCAGGTTGCCACAGGAGAGAGAACTCCGGTGCGGGGATTGGGCTTTGAGAGCATTCATGCGATTCAGATAGTCCTGACGCGTTGAACGACTGCGTTCGATGATTCTCTGGGTAACCTTGTCTACGGTCGGGTGCATGGTGGGCTCCATTGCAAAAATCTATGAGAGTAATCGCGCTTAAACGTAATCTTACTTTCTTTTTTTGGCAAATCCACCGCTTAATCGTTCATTAGCTCTGCATTAATTGTTATATTTACTACATTACAAAGGTCAAACGAACGGAAAACGACCACCCAAGGAGTCTGACGATGACAGTCGGTATCGCAATCAACGGTTTTGGCCGCATCGGTCGCAATGTTCTCAGAGCATTGTATGAAAATAACTACCGGAGCCAGATTCAGGTTGTTGCCATAAACGATCTTGGCGATGCCGAAACCAACGCCCATTTGCTCAAGTATGACAGCGTTCATGGTCGCTTTGATGCCGATGTCAGCCACGACACAAAATCACTGACGGTGAACGGCGACCGCATTGCCATCACAGCACTGCGCAACCCCGAAAAACTGCCCTGGAAAGATCACCGGGTTGATGTTGTTCTTGAGTGTACAGGCCTTTTTACCAAACGGGACAAGGCGGCAGCACACCTGCAAGCCGGCGCCCGCAAGGTCATCATCTCTGCACCCAGCCCCGATGCGGATGCCATGATTGTCTACGGCGTAAATCACGAGACGCTCAGAGCCGACCATGACATCATCTCCAACGCATCCTGCACCACGAACTGCCTCGCGCCGGTTGTTGAAGCACTTCACAAGACCATCGGCATAGAGAGTGGCCTGATGACCACCATCCACTCCTACACCAACGATCAGAAGCTGAGCGATGTGTACCATTCCGATCTCTACCGGGCACGTTCTGCTACCCAGTCAATGATTCCAACCAGGACCGGCGCCGCTGCCGCCATTGGCAAGGTTATTCCGGAACTTGAAGGCAAACTCAATGGCCTGGCGGTTCGGGTACCCACCATCAATGTATCACTGGTGGATTTCGGCTTTATCGCCAGTCGGGAGACGACCGTTGACGAAGTAAACAAGGCAGTAAAGACAGCCGCCGAGAAAAGCCCGGTTCTTGGCTATAATGTCGAGAAACTGGTCAGCGTCGACTTCAATCACAATGCGCTTTCCAGCATCTATGACGCCAACCACACACGGGTTCTGGGTCGTCACGTAAAAGTCATGGCCTGGTACGACAATGAATGGGGTTTCTCGAACCGCATGCTGGATAATACCCTCGCCCTGATCAAGGCTAGCCAATAGATCTGGCCGTTCCGACATATTCCGCTACTCTGTTCGAGATCATTTTAAAGAACCAAAGGACACCAAACATGCTCAGGCGTACCAAGATTGTCGCTACCCTCGGCCCCGCCACTGATTCGCCGGAATCCCTTGCTGCCATCATCAGCGCTGGCGTGGACGTTACACGACTGAACTTTTCCCACGGCAGCGCTGAAGAACATATTGGCCGGGCCCGCCGTGTTCGCGAAGCGGCAGCGGCCCAGGCCCGGTTCGTCGCACTGCTGGCCGATCTCCAGGGGCCCAAGCTCCGCATCGCCCGCTTTTCGGAAAACAAGGTCACCCTTAAAGCCGGTCAGACGTTCATTCTTGATGCTGCCATGGACAAGGAAGCGGGCACCGAAGAACGGGTTGGCATTGACTACGAGCAACTGATACAGGACGTGGAACCGGGCGACATTCTGGTTCTGGACGATGGCCGGATCGAGATGGAAGTGCAGTCGGTCAGCGACCACAGCATCACCTCCACCGTTCTGATCGGCGGCCCGCTTTCGAACAACAAGGGCCTTAACAAGCGCGGCGGGGGCCTGTCCGCTGAGGCACTTACGGAAAAGGACAAGCAGGACATCGTGACTGCCGCCAAACTGGGCGCGGATTACGTAGCGGTCTCTTTTGTCCGCACCGCCGAGGATATGCACATTGCCAGGCGTCTGCTTAAAGAAGCAGGCTCTGACGCGGGTCTAGTCGCAAAAATTGAACGCGCAGAACTGGCCGATGATGTGGAAGCACTGGATGCGGTAATTGAAGCATCCGATGCCGTCATGGTTGCCCGTGGCGACCTAGCTGTTGAAATTGGTGACGCCCAGCTGGTAGGCGTACAGAAGCACATCATCTCCCGCGCCCGCGTTCTTAACCGTGCGGTGATCACGGCAACGCAGATGATGGAGTCGATGATCACCAGCCCGATGCCAACGCGAGCCGAAGTCTCAGACGTTGCCAACGCGGTGATGGACTACACCGATGCGGTCATGCTCTCCGCCGAGACGGCTGTGGGTGATTACCCGAAGGAAGCAGTCGAAGCCATGGTGCGCATCTGCCTGGGCGCAGAGAAGCATCCGTCGATGCATCAGTCCAAACACCGGATTCACGAGAGCATGGAGGAAGTTGATGAAGCTATCGCTCTTTCCGCCATGTACGCAGCGAACCACCTTGAGGGTGTCTCGGCCATTATCTGCATGACCGAGACGGGTGCCACGCCGAGGTTGATGTCCCGCATCAAATCGAGCCTGCCAATCTTTGCGTTTTCGCGCCATCACTCCACCCAGCATCGGGTCGTTATGTTCCGTGGTGTTCAGACGGTGCCTTTCGATTCAGCCAAGATTCCGAACGAGCGGACCAATGCGTTGGCAGTTTCGGAGCTGGTTAATCGTGGCGAGGTCAAGGATGGTGATCTGGTGGTGATTACCAAGGGTGATTATGTGAATGCCCAGGGTGGGACCAATACCATGAAGATTGTTCGGGTTGGGTCGGATATTCGCTGATTTGTTCTTTTGATCTCGCTGTCTCTGGTGCACGACCTGGTAGCCTGAGGGTCTGTGCCGGGCGGCAGTGAGGCATCCCTTTCCAAAAAACGCTACGAGCACATCCATGTGCGCTTGGCGCTGGCCGTCCCTGGCCAGCGACATTTTTCGAAAGGGACACCCCACTCCCTCTCTCAAAGTTTTCAGTTATCGCTGTGTGACAGCTTTTCTAGCATTGAGAGCGTCATGTAGGTCGAATTAGCCGCGGGCGTAATCCGACAAAGTCCAAGCATTATTACAACGCCAAATCAGCCAGACTCCCCCGCGCAATCTCCGTAATCTGCGCCCAGTCCTTGGCCGCCACCACATCTGCAGGGGTCAACCAGGTGCCACCAACGGCCTGCACGTTGCCCAGTGCCAGGTAGTCTGCCGCGGTGTTGCGGCGGATGCTGCCTGTGGGGCAAAAGGTGACGTCCGGGAATGGCCCGCTGAAGGCTTTGAGGGCCGGGATCCCGCCGGCGACTTCGGCGGGGAAGAATTTGAACTCGCGGTAGCCGAGGTTATAGCCAATCATCATTTCCGAGATGGTGGCAATGCCCGGCAACAGCGGGGCTTCGGAGGTTAGGCCGAATTCCAGGATGGCTTCGGTTACGCCCGGGGTGATTACGAACTGTGCGCCAGCGGCCTCTACCTGGCGGTATTGGGCAATGCTGGTAACGGTGCCCGCCCCGACCCACGCATCCGGGATGGCTTTGCGGACTTCTTCGATGGCTTTTAGGCCGTGTTCAGTGCGCAGGGTTATTTCGAGGACGTTGATGCCGCCATCAACGAGAGCCTGACAAAGGGGCACGGCGTCGTCGAGGTCCTGAATGGCGATGACCGGCACCAGGGGTGAGGATTGCAGCACTGCCCTGACGCGCTCGCGATGGTAATCGGAAAGTTGGCTCACGGTTTTCTCCATAACAAATGTCGGGCGTTTCAGGGACTCCAGAACACCTGGAGGCCTGGTTTCAGGAAAGCTCTGATGGGCATCTCGAGCACCTTGTCCGGTTCAGACATAGCACGACCCAGCGTCTGCAGTTTGTCCTCGCCCTTTAGATGCAACGCGGTGAATCGGGCATCCCTCAGGGGTGGCCAGGTCAAGGTGATGCGTTTCTGCGGCTGCGACGCGGGCGTGGCGGGCGCAACGATTTCCTGGCATTCAGGATTCATCGCACTTTCCAATTCGGGTGCGTCGGGAAACAGTGAGGCGGTATGGCCGTCGTTGCCCATACCAAGAATAAGCACGTCGATGGGCAGGGCCAGGTCCGCCAGCTCGGCCTTCACTCGCTCAAGCCCCTCTGAGGGTGTCGCACCAGGCTGTTTGAGCGACAGGAATCGGGCCGAGGCGGCCCTGTTCTGCAGCAGGTTCTCCCGAACCAGGCGGGTATTGCTGGCGTCATCGTTTTCTTCCACCCAACGCTCATCCGCCAGCAGAACATCTACCCTGCCCCAATCCAGATCCTTGCCTGACAGCGCTCTGAAAAATGGCAGCGGCGTGGAACCGCCGGATACCACCAGGCTCGCCCTGGGCGCTTCTCTCAGGCGGGCAGCCAGAAATCCGGCGACGGTATCGGCAAGATCCAGGGCCACGCCATCAGCCGTTTCACCTGAGCGGTCACTGACACCCTCGGGCAGACGCAGATCAGACATCTTCATACCAGCTCCTCCCATCCCGGGTAATCATGGCGATGGAAGCAACGGGGCCCCAGGTTCCCGCCGCGTAACGCTTTGGCGGCTCGCCGCCATCCTTCCAGTTCCGAATAACCTGATCTACCCAGCGCCAGGCATACTCCACTTCGTCACGGCGCACGAACAGGTACTGGTTACCTTTCATTACCTCCCACAACAAACGCTCGTAGGCATCGGGAATCCGATCGGTGACAAAGGTCTCAGAGAACGTGAGCTCCAGAGGGCCCTGACGAAGGCGCATGCCCTTATCCAGGCCCTGGTCCTTGGTGAGGATCTTCAGAGCCATGCCTTCGTCCGGCTGCAAACGGATAATCAGCTTGTTGTTGGCCAGATGCTTCTGGTCCGGATCAAAAATGTAATGCGGCGCAGGCTTGAAGTGGATGATGATCTGGGACAGCTTTTCGGGGAGGCGTTTGCCGGTGCGAATGTAAAACGGCACCCCCGACCAGCGCCAGTTATCAATCTCTGCTTTCAGGGCAACGAAAGTTTCGGTGGCACTGCCCTTGTTTGCCCCCTCTTCTTCCAGGTAACCGGGTACCGGTTTGCCGTTGCTGGTGCCGGCGGTGTACTGACCACGCACAACATAGCTGTCCATCATGTCCGGCGTTACCTGCTTCAGCGCCTTGAGCACTTTTACCTTTTCATCGCGAATGCTGTCGGCAGACAGGTCCGAAGGCGGGTCCATGGCAATCAGGCACAGCAGTTGCAGCAGGTGGTTCTGGATCATGTCTCGAATCTGGCCGGCCTTGTCGAAATAACCCCACCGGCCCTCAATGCCAACACTTTCAGCAACGGTAATTTCCACGTGTGAGATGTGGTTCTGATCCCACTGGGAGGCAAAGAGGTTGTTGGCAAAACGCAGAGCGATCAGGTTTTGAACGGTTTCCTTGCCCAAGTAATGGTCAATACGGAACAGCTGGTTCTCGTTGTAGACCTCACCCAGCTCATCGTTGATAACCTTCGACGACTCCAGGTCATGACCGATTGGCTTCTCGACCACCACCCGTGTCTTCTCGGTACAGCAACTCGCGGAGCGCAGGTTTCGGGCTATGACGCCATACATGGACGGCGGGGTTGCCATATAAACAATAAGCTCATTATTGGCCTCATCACGCCAATCATTGAGCACACCGAACGCGTCGGGTTCGTTGAAATCGAGGATCAGGTACTCAATCCGCTTCAGAAAGGAGCCGGCCAGTTCGGGATCGAACTCTTCCGGCTTTACATGCTGCTTCAGCTTGTCAAACAACTGCTGGCGCACGGCCTCGGTATCGACCTCCTTACGGGCAATGGCCAGCACCCGGCTGCCGTCGGCCAGCAGGTTGGCGCGTTCGAGCTGGTATAGAGCCGGAAACAGTTTACGCTGGGCAAGGTCACCCAAGGCTCCGAATAGCATCAGATCACAACGGGTATTGATCTTGTTGACCATTGGTTCCTTCTCTCTGGTGGGTAATCCGTCGCAAAACCCCGACGACAAGACTTAATGTAGTAATCTTAAACAAATAATGACATTGAAAAATCTATCTTCCAAGAAATAACTGCATTTCGTGATACTTTTACTACCCCAAAAATAGGAAAAAAGCGGTATAATCACCGCGCTTTTACAACAACGACCGCCCATGATTCAGGGAGTACCATTGATGGCCGCGAACCAGGCGCACCGTGACGACAATCTGCTTGAGGACATCCAGTCCAGGCTGGAAACCCTTAACAAATCCGAGCGAAAAGTGGCCGAAGCCATTCTCCGCGATCCGAGTGCGGCCACACGTTACAGCATAGCGGCCCTGGCCAGAGCCGCTGACGTCAGCGAGCCAACCGTTAACCGCTTCTGCCGTGGCTTCTCCGCCACAGGCTTCCCGGATTTCAAGATCCGCCTCGCCCAGAGCATTGCCACCGGCACCCCCTATATCGGCCAGAACGTGGAGCCGGATGACACCGTCGCCGAATTCGCCGACAAGATCATGCTCAGCACCATTGCCAGCCTGGACAAGGCCCGGCAGGCGCTCGACCCGAAAGCCCTGGCCACCGCGATCGATTACCTGATTCAGGCCAAGCAGATCAACTTCTTTGGTATGGGCGGCTCTGCTGCTGTTGCTATGGACGCCCAGCACAAGTTCTTCCGCTTCAATATTCCGGTCATGTCTTACGACGACGCTTTAATGCAGCGTATGGTTGCGGCCGGCGCCAACGTGGGTGATGTTATCGTGCTCATTTCCTACACAGGCCGTACCCGGGAAACCGTAGATATCGCGCAACTGGCGCGGGCCAACGGCGCCACTGTGATTGGCATCACCAATCCCGACTCTCCCCTGGCAGAAAGCTGCACGGTGGTGCTCGGTGTCACCGCTCCGGAGGACACCGAGGTCTATATGCCAATGTCCTCACGCATCATTCACCTGAGCGTTATCGACATCCTGGCAACAGGCGTAACCCTCAAACGCGGCGCGGACTTCCTCGGGCACCTCAAGAAAATCAAGGAAAGCCTCAAGCCCACCCGCTTTCCGCCGAGCTGATCCTTCGTGTCACAATAGGAAATGTGTACAGATACAAGAAAGCCCGGGCATTCGCACCGGGCTTTCCATCGTTCGCAGGGCGCCATTCGGCGCCTTTTTCATGAGGCGGATATCAGGGCCTCTCGACCTCCGCGCGATTTCGCAGGAACTGCTGGTAAGCGCCGTATTCCCGTTGCCCTTCCAGCGATGCCAGGAATTCGCGAAGTTGGTTCAGCTCCGTGCCATCTTCTGCCACCTGGCCGTCAGTGACCGCGTCCAGCGCGATCACCGCAGCAGAATCGGCCATAACAGCCTTGCCGAACCGGGCGCCATCCGCCGGACGCGGCAAAGAGAACACCTGCTGCATAATGACGGGGCCTGCCTCGGAGGCGTTCCTTGCCAGCCCATCATAGCTGGACCACTCACCAAGACTCTCTGGGCTCTCGCCTGACTCAAGGTCAGCGATAATCGTATCGGCCCTTTCAGAAAGAGCTTCACGTATCTTGCGCTGCTCCAGCGTAGCCCGGATCTGATCGCGAACCTGGTCCAGCGGCAGCTGCTCGGCTTCATGATACTCACGAACCCGGGCAACGACAGACACGTTGTCACCGACATCAATCAACTCGGTATTGTAGCCTGCCTCCAGGACATCTTCGGAAAACAACTGCCGTACCAGACCGGCATGGTCGAACGGGGCCTGACCCCCGTCACGGGTAACGCCATTGGCCTCGCGGACCTCAAGCCCAAGTTCTTCAGCAGGGCCGGCCAGATCATCAGCGGCATACGCAGAGTCGGCAAGCTCGGCACGAACCTCCGCAAAACGCTCCCTGGCCTGTTCACGAGCCAGTTCACGACGCAGTTGCTCCTCCATTTCAGCCAGAGACGGCACTTCTGATTCCCTCACACCTTCCAGGCGGATCAGATGGACACCAAAGGGCGTACGAACCGGTTCGGAAACCTCTCCTTCCTCAAGGGCGAACAGAGCCTCCTCGAAAGCCTCGGCGTAGATACCGCGACCGGCATAACCCAGATCGCCGCCTTCCTCGGCAGAGACGGTATCAATGGAATACTCCCGAGCCAGATCGGCAAAGGACTCACCGGCCGCCAGTCGCTCCTGGATAGTGGCCATGGTCTCGTCCGCCTCACTGCCCTCTTCGATCAGGATATGGGAAGCGCGACGCTCCTCGCTCGCCAGATCAGCCGACCGCTGTTCGTAAAAGGCCTGAAGCTCCGCATCGTCAATTTCAGTACTCTCGGCGAGGGCACCTAACGACAAGGTGATATAGGCCGCATCGACGCGCTCTGGCTGCTGGAATGCCCCCGAGTTCTCCTGGTAGAAATTCTCAATGTCCGCATCAGTGACTGCAACATTGTCGGCCACTTCACTGGCAGCAATATTCAGCACCCGGAAGCTGCGAGTCTGGTTCTGGATCTGGAGAAGTTGCTCGGCGTTTTCATCCGCCACCAGGCCACTCTGGACAATGCCTGCACGGATCTGGTTCACCACATACTGTTTGCGCATGGCTTCGCGAAACTCGCCTACGCCCATGCCCATATTCCGGACTGTGGCCACGAAGCGGTCGCGATTGAACTGGCCATCCACCTGGAACTGCGGCATCTGGGTAATCAACGCATCGATATCGGCATCATTGAGTTCCAGCCCCTGAGCATTTGCATCCTGGATCAGGACCTGCTCCTGGATCAGGGAATCCAGTACGTCTGTGCGAATCTGATCTTCGTCGAGCATGGAAGGGTCGGGGGTTTCCATCCTGGACAGCCGGCGCTGGCTCTCCATCTGGACCACGCGGAGAAACTCCCGCTCTGTAATATCCTCTCCATTGACCGTTGCCACCTCAGGCTCGCCGGAGAAGCCGCCAACAATGGCGTCCATTCCCCAGATGGATAGCGACACAATGAGAAGACCAATGATGACCTTGGCGATCGTGCCCTGGGCATTGTTCCGAATATCTTGAAGCATGTTTCTCCCGGATCCCTGTTCAAGGTGGTGCGGTGTTATTCGTTTCAGCGCGCGGCGACGGGCGGACCTAACGTAAAAAGGCGCACCCAGTGTGGAATGCGCCTTGAATTCTTCTTGGGTGGCTTCCTGCGACAGAAGCCACCGGAGAAAGAACCGTTACTTAACGGCGTCTTTCAGGGCCTTGCCTGCTTTGAACCCAGGCACTTTGGAGGCCGGAATCTTGATCTCGGCACCAGTCTGCGGGTTACGACCGGTACGAGCAGCACGCTCTTTAACGGAGAAGGTACCAAAACCGATCAGAGTTACCTGATCGCCTTTTTTCAGGGCACCGGTGATGGAGTTGGTCATTGCGTCCAGAGCACGGCCAGCGGCGGCTTTGGAGATATCTGCGGACTCTGCAATTGCATCGATAAGTTCGGACTTGTTCACACTAAACCCCTTCGATTTCAGGTTGAAGATGTTATAGGTTGGTTTGTTTTTTCTCGGACGTTCTCGACTATCGCATAAGCGGTCAGAGAATTCCATTCTTCAGTTTTCTTATTCCTTTCGGCTTTATACCGGCATTCGGAATAGGCACTTACTGCGCGGGAGCCCTTGGTATTGGCTGCTTCACGGCGAAACAGTTATACCAATGGGCTCTCAGGCATGTCAACAACTCATCAAGGCTTTAATGTGTATTTATGCGCTCTGACGCGTCACCTTCTTCATCACGCGGCTTGCCCGACCCGGTTTTCGGAGAGGAATCCTCAGCCCTGGGCTCGGGCGGATAAGCCAGCGCAATATCCAGGACTTCGTCAATCCACTTCACCGGGCGGATCTCCAGAGATTCCTTGATGTTTTCCGGTATCTCTTTGAGATCCCTGACATTCTCGTCCGGGATAACCACTGTCTTGATGCCACCGCGATGCGCCGCAAGCAGCTTTTCCTTCAAGCCACCGATGGCCAGTACACGCCCCCGAAGGGTTATCTCACCGGTCATCGCGACGTCGGCGCGAACCGGAATCTTGGTCAGTGAAGACACCAGCGCCGTGCACATGCCGATACCTGCACTCGGGCCGTCTTTCGGGGTTGCGCCCTCCGGTACGTGGACGTGCAGATCGTGTTTCTCGTGGAAATCATCCGCAATACCCAGACCGGGTGCGCGACTGCGCACCACCGTCAAGGCCGTCTGGATAGACTCCTGCATCACATCACCCAAGGAACCGGTCTTGACCACCCGGCCCTTGCCCGGTGTGAGCGCGCATTCAATGTGCAGCAGTTCGCCGCCCACCTGGGTCCACGCCAGACCGGTCACCTGACCGATCTCGTTCTTTTCCTCGGCCAGGCCGTACTTGAACTTTTTGACTCCGGAGTAGTCCTCCAGCATGTCTTGGCCAATGGTCACAGACGCCTTCTCACCACTCTCAACATGGTCGCGGACCACCTTGCGGCAGATCTTCGCGATCTCGCGCTCCAGGCCACGCACACCCGCTTCACGGGTATAGTAGCGGATCAGGTCCCGGAGGGTATCCTCCGGCAGCTTCAATTCATCCTTGCGCAGACCGTTTGCCTTGATCTGCTTGGGCAACAGATACCGCAGGGCAATGTTGACCTTCTCGTCCTCGGTGTAACCCGGAATACGGATGATCTCCATCCGATCCAGCAACGCCGGCGGGATGTCCATGGAGTTGGAGGTGCACACGAACATTACGTCGGAGAGGTCGTAATCCACCTCCAGGTAGTGATCGTTGAACGTGTGATTCTGCTCCGGATCCAGAACCTCAAGCAGGGCTGATGCCGGATCACCACGGTGATCCATACCCATCTTGTCGATTTCATCGAACAGGAACAACGGGTTTTTCACGCCCACCTTGGACAGCTTCTGGAGAAGCTTGCCCGGAAGCGCACCGATGTAGGTTTTCCGGTGACCACGGATCTCGGCTTCATCCCGAACGCCGCCGAGGGCCATGCGGGTGTATTTCCGGTTGGTAGCACGGGCGATGGACTGCCCGAGAGAGGTTTTACCAACACCGGGAGGCCCAACCAGGCAAAGAACCGGGCCTTTGACCTTCTTCACACGGCTCTGAACCGCAAGGTACTCCAGAATACGCTTTTTCACCTCATCCAGGCCGTAATGGTCCCTGTCGAGGATTTCGCGTGCTTTTTCGATGTCGTGACGGACACGGCTGCGCTTCTTCCAGGGAATGGCCAGCATCCAGTCGATGTAACCACGTACCACGGTCGCTTCCGCAGACATCGGCGACATCATCTTGAGCTTGTTCAATTCCGTTTCGGTCTTCTTGCGGGCTTCTTCCGGCAGTCCGGCTTCTTCAAGCTTCTGCTCGAGTTCCTCGAAGTCGTTGTTGCCCTCACCCAGGTTACCCATTTCCTTCTGGATAGCCTTCATCTGTTCATTCAGATAGTACTCGCGCTGGCTACGCTCCATCTGCTTCTTCACGCGGCCACGAATCCGCTTCTCGACCTCGATCAGGTCGATTTCGCCATCAAGCTTACCCAGCAGCAGGTCCACCCGCTTGCGGATATCGAGCGCCTCAAGAAGCTCCTGCTTTTCAGGAATGCGCATTTCGAGATGAGCGGCCATGGTGTCGGCCAGACGCTCCAGCTCCTCAATGCCGGTCAGGGCATTGGAGACTTCCGAAGGCACCTTCTTGGACAGCTTTACGTATTTCTCGAACTCATCCATCAAGGTCTTGACCAGAACTTCCTGTTCGCGCTCTGGCAGCCCCTCTTCATCCATAAGGACAGCGCCACCGGACAGATATTCGCCCTCGGTAATATCGCTGATAGTGGCACGGGCATTACCCTCCACGAGCACCTTGACGGTACCATCTGGCAGGCGAAGCATCTGAAGGACTGTGGCCAGGGTGCCCATCTCGAACACATCCTTGGGGCCCGGTTCATCGGTGGAAGCATCTTTCTGGGCTACCAGGAGGATTTCCTTGCTTCCTTCCATTGCGGCTTCCAGAGCCTGAATGGATTTTTCTCGGCCCACGAAGAGCGGGACCACCATGTGCGGAAACACCACTACGTCACGCAGCGGGAGCAGCGGGTATTCTTGCACGGCATTTTCGGGTATACGGGTCATTGGGAATCCTCTGACGGTATTTACTTCAGCATATCACCCTTCATTGGGGCGCCCGCAAAAATTGCAATATTTTTACCAAACGAAACAGGGCAGGAATATCGGGATACAAAACGCGAAAAGGGGCGTCACCGCCCCTTTTCATTTGAACCACTGAGCAGCCCTTAATCCTCAGGCACAGCCTTGGCGTGATCACTGCTCGCGTAAATCTTGAAGGGCTCGGAATCCCCACTGATTACGCTCTCGTCGATCACAACCTTGGTCACGTCATGCTCAGAGGGAATCTGGTACATGGTGTCCAGCAGCGTCGCTTCCATAATGGAACGCAAACCACGGGCACCAGTCTTCCGCTCCATGGCCTTCCGGGCAACAGCCCGCAACGCGTCTTCCCGGAAATCAAGCTCAACCCCTTCCATGTCAAACAGTTTCTGGTACTGCTTGGTCAGGGAATTCTTGGGCTCGGTCAGGATCTGAACCAGCGCTTCCTCATCCAGCTCATTGAGCGTCGCCACCACTGGCAAACGACCAACAAACTCCGGTATCAGACCATATTTCACCAGGTCTTCGGTCTCCACGTCCTTGATGACATCGCCGGTGTTCTTGGCGTCGTCCTGACTGGCTACCGAAGCGGAGAAGCCGATGCTGTTCTTTTCGGTACGCTCGCGGATGACCTTGTCCAGGCCGGCAAAGGCACCACCGCAGATAAAAAGCATATTGCCGGTATCAACCTGCAGAAACTCCTGCTGCGGATGCTTGCGGCCACCCTGTGGCGGGACCGACGCAACGGTGCCTTCGATCAGCTTCAACAGTGCCTGCTGAACACCCTCACCGGAGACGTCCCGGGTGATTGACGGGTTGTCTGACTTACGGGAAATCTTGTCAATCTCGTCAATGTAAACAATGCCACGCTGGGCCTTGTCGACATCGTAATCGCATTTCTGGAGCAGCTTCTGGATGATGTTCTCTACGTCCTCACCCACGTAACCGGCTTCGGTCAGCGTGGTCGCGTCAGCAATGGTAAAGGGTACATTCAGCATCCGCGCCAGGGTCTCTGCCAGCAGAGTCTTACCGCTACCGGTCGGGCCGATCAGCAGAATGTTACTCTTGCCAAGCTCAACATCACCCTTGCCTTCGCCATAACGAAGGCGCTTGTAGTGGTTGTAGACCGCAACAGACAGCACGACCTTTGCACGATCCTGACCAATCACGTATTCATCGAGGGTATTGCGGATCTCGGCCGGTGTAGGAAGGCGATCGCTCGGCTCTTCCTGTGCATTTTCCTGGATTTCCTCCCGGATAATGTCGTTGCACAGGTCGACGCACTCGTCGCAGATGAACACCGAGGGCCCTGCAATGAGCTTTCGGACTTCATGCTGGCTCTTTCCACAAAACGAGCAGTAGAGCAACTTGCCGTTATCGTCGCCCCTGCCGTTTCTTTCATCTGCCATTGAAATACCTCTGATCTCGTTTTGCCGGCGTCACTGCCTGATACGCCGGCCAAGTATGATGCGATTACTTCCAGTATTATTTATTCGGTACGCGCTTATCAAGTATTGAATCAATCAGCCCATACTCTTTCGCCTGGCCCGGATCCATGAAGTTGTCACGGTCGGTATCCTTGGCGATCGTCTCCAGATCCTGACCGGTGTGGTAGGCGAGGATGGAATTGAGCGTATGCCGGATCTTCAGGATTTCACGGGTATGAATCTCGATATCCGTCGCCTGCCCCTGATAGCCACCCAGCGGCTGGTGAATCATTACGCGGGAGTTGGGCAGACAGGCCCGCTTTCCGGCAGCACCACCGGCGAGCAGGAACGCACCCATGCTGGCCGCCTGGCCTACACACAAGGTCGCAACGTCCGGCTTTATAAACTGCATGGTGTCGTAGATGGACATGCCTGCAGTTACCGAGCCGCCCGGGCTGTTGATGTAGAGGTGGATATCCTTGTCCGGGTTTTCAGACTCAAGGAACAGGAGCTGGGCAACGATCAGGTTCGCCATGTGATCCTCGACCGGACCGACCATGAAGATAACCCGCTCTTTGAGCAGACGGGAATAAATGTCGAACGACCGCTCGCCGCGAGCTGTCTGCTCGATAACAATCGGTACCAGTCCGGAATTGGTAACCATTGCGGGACCATCGATTGGTTTCTGCGTCATGATGCGCCTGAACTCCTTATGGACAATGGGTCGTGGACTCGCGCCACGGCAGTTTCAATAGTGTTGCACTCCATACTTTGCCAGCAGCGGCCGCAGATGAAAACAGCCGGGCATGCCGGCTGTTCTCGGGGTCGGCCTTCGGGACCGGCTTCTACTCCGATCCCGGGCAAAATCAGCGCTGGGGCTGACCGGCCTGAACGGCCTCTTCGTACTTGACCTTTTTCTCTTTGACCTCGGCCTGCTCCAGCACATGGTCAACAACTGCATCTTCCAGAACTGAAGACTCAATCTGGGACTTCTGCTCGGGATTGCTGTTGAAGTGTGCAACAACTTCCTCAGGCTGTTCATACGTAGACGCGATCTCCTGGATCTTTTCGTCTACCTTCGCCGGGGCGGCTTTCAGGTCGTTCTTCTTGACCACTTCCTGGAACAGCAGGCCGGTCTTCACGCGGCGCTCAGCCTGCTCCTGAAAAATTTCCTTCGGCAGCTGCTGGAAATCAACCTGGCCGCCGAACCGCTGAACGGCGTCCTGACGGAGACGATCGATTTCCTGGTCAACCAGAGCAGCCGGAATATCCAGCTCAGTGGTTTCCAACAGTCCGTCAACAACGTCGTTCTTGACCTTGTTGGCGACCGCCTGCTTGAGCTCGCGCTCCATGTTCTTTTTAACTTCTTCACGGAAGGTCGCTTCATCTTCGGCATCGATACCGAACTTCTTGAAGAATTCGGTGTCGAGTTCCGGCAACTGCGGCTCTTCGACCTTGTGAATCTTGATTTCAAACTTCGCCGGCTTACCCGCCAGATCCTCGTTGTGGTAATCCTCCGGGAAAGTAACCTCGATCTCCATATCTTCGCCGGCCTTACCACCAACAATGGCCTTCTCGAAGCCAGGAATCATCTGATCGGAACCCAGGGTCAGACGGTGACCTTCAGCGGCTCCACCCTCAAACTCTTCACCGTCGATGAAGCCCTTGAAGTCAATAGTCAGCACGTCCTTGTTCTTGGACTTGCGCTTGACCTCTTTCATGGTGGCCTGCTGACGACGCAGGTTGTCGATCATGTTATCGACATCTTTGTCGGTGATCTCGGAGGTCAGCTTCTCGACTGAAATCTTGCTCAGATCGCCCAGTTCGATTTCCGGCAACACTTCGAAAATGGCAACGAATTCCAGGTCCTTGCCCTCTTCCATGGTCTTCGGCTCGAACTTCGGCCAACCTGCCGGGTTGATATCCTGTTCCTGCAGTGCCTTGATGTAGTTGTCGCGCATAACCTCGCCAACGATTTCCTGGCGGACGCTGTCACCGAAACGACGCTTGACGACGCTCATGGGCACCTTACCCGGACGGAAACCGTTCAGGCGCACGGTACGCGCGGTTTCCTGCAGGCGTTTCTGAACCGCCTGGTCGATTTCCTGGGCGGGCACACCAATCGTCATGCGACGCTCGATGTTGGAGGTCGTTTCAACAGACACTTGCATGGAAGATCCTCAAATTACAGGTTCGGTATGTGAATGAAATTAAAACTAAAAATCCAGTTCCGGGGAAATTCCCGCAAAAGGACCGAAAATTAAAAGCCGGTAGTTTATCATGCTTTGCACCGCCGAGAGAATCACCCTGCTACGCAGTTTGATATCCCGCGGAAACACGGCGTGAAAATTCTTTGGAACAAGAGATGGGGACGAAACAGAAAAAAGAAAGGGGGTGGTGCGCGAGGAGAGACTCGAACTCTCACGGGTTGCCCCACTGGAACCTAAATCCAGCGCGTCTACCAGTTCCGCCACTCGCGCACAACAGAATGAAGAATGAGCGATGACAGGGCTGCCATCAAGCGATTCATCAAACGCGGAAAAACAGAAAGAAAAGTGGGGTGGACGAAGGGGATCGAACCCTCGACCGCAGGAGTCACAATCCTGAGCTCTACCAACTGAGCTACGTCCACCACATCGGGACATGCCTTTACTTTTCAACTTTGCTGGTTACGGTCGCTCCGGCGCGGACCAAGCCAACGACTTGATGGCGCGCCCGGCAGGACTCGAACCTGCGACCACCCGCTTAGAAGGCGGGTGCTCTATCCAGCTGAGCTACGGGCGCATAACCGTTCGCCCACCTGAACATTCAGAAATTTGGTCGGGGTAGAGAGATTCGAACTCCCGACATCCTGCTCCCAAAGCAGGCGCGCTACCAGACTGCGCTATACCCCGTCTGAACTGAACAACAAGTGCCTCAGCAAAGTTGGCGCGCATATTACCGGCGGCGGAGGGTCCCGTCAACACGTATTTCCAAATTCCCTGAAACAAGAGCCTTTTCAGTAACAAAGCGCCCTCACGAAAGCTCCGGCGCATCCCGCCCAATCAACCGTCCAATTGGAGTTCCGATGGAAGCATGAGACAATGCACAACCTTCAATTTACCGACGCCCAACCGACAAGACGAGACATGACCGCCAAACTGATCAACGGAAAAGAAATTGCCGCCGAAGTAAGACAGCAGGTCGCCGCCGGGGTAGAAGCACGAACACAACAAGGATTGCGCGCTCCCGGACTAGCTGTAGTACTGGTCGGCAACGATCCCGCGTCCCACCTGTATGTAGGCAACAAACGCAAGGCCTGCGACCAGGCAGGAATCCTCTCTCTCTCTTACGATCTGCCGGAGGACACCTCCCAGGAAGCCCTGGAAGCGCTGATTGACGAACTGAATGAAAACCCGACCGTGGACGGAATCCTGGTACAGCTTCCACTGCCCGCTCATCTGGACGCAGATCCGATTCTGGTCAAAATCCGCCCGGACAAGGACGTCGACGGCTTCCACCCCTATAACATCGGCCGCCTGATGCAGCGCAAACCCACCCTGCGCCCCTGCACACCCGCTGGCATTATCACCCTGCTGGACAGCATAGCGACTCCCTACAAAGGCCAGCACGCCGTGATTGTAGGCGCTTCCAACATTGTCGGCCGCCCCATGAGTATGGAACTGCTATTGAAGGGGGCCACCACGACCGTGTGTCATCGCTTCACGCCGGATCTGGAGAAGTTTGTCCGGGAAGCGGACATCCTGGTTGCTGCTGTCGGCAAACCGGGCCTGATCAAGGGCGACTGGGTAAAACCAGGGGCAACCGTGATTGATGTGGGCATCAACCGTATGGACGACGGGAAGCTGCATGGCGATGTGGATTTCGCAGCCGCTTCTGAACGCGCGGCCTACATCACGCCAGTTCCTGGCGGCGTGGGGCCGATGACCATCGCGACCCTGCTGCAGAATACCCTGTACGCCGCTGACGTACTACACAAGGACTGAGTTCGCCCCGGTGCTGGATTACGACTTCTGCTAATCCAACCTACTAATCCGAAGTACTGCACAGAGACTGGACCCGACCCGTGTTGGATTACGGCTTTGCCTAATCCAACCTACAAACGAGTGTAGGTTTTCAGGTAGGTCGAATTAGGCGAAGCCGTAATCCGACAAACCATAAAAAAACCCCGCCGAAGCGGGGTTTTTTATGGGCCGGGCTTACTGCCCGTACTTGGCTTTCGCCTTCAGACGGTACGCGTGCAGAAGCGGCTCGGTGTAGCCGTTCGGCTGCTCACGACCCTTGAGGACCAGATTCAGCGCTGCCTGGAAGGCGACACTGTCATCGAAGTTCCCGGCCATGGGGCGATACGCCGAATCACCGGCGTTCTGCTTGTCGACCACCGCAGCCATGCGCTTCATGGTTTCCATGATCTGCTCTTCGGAGCAGATACCGTGGTGCAGCCAGTTGGCCAGCAGCTGTGACGCGATACGCAGGGTTGCACGGTCCTCCATAAGGCCAACATCGTTAATGTCCGGCACCTTGGAGCAGCCAACACCCTGGTCGATCCAGCGCACAACATAACCGAGGATACCCTGGGCGTTGTTGTCCAGCTCCTGCTGGATCTCTTCGGCGCCCAACGAAGCCGGATCATCCATCACCGGCACTGTCAGGATGTCTTCCAGCGCAGCACGGGTGCGGCTTTCCAGCTGCTTCTGTACGTCAGCCACGCTCACCTGATGGTAGTGAGTGGCATGCAGCGTGGCAGCTGTAGGAGAAGGAACCCATGCAGTGTTGGCGCCAGCCTTCGGATGGCCGATTTTCGCTTCCAGCATGCCGGCCATCAGGTCAGGCATGGCCCACATACCCTTGCCGATCTGGGCAACGCCACGGAAACCGGTTTCCAGACCGATGTCCACGTTCCACTGCTCGTAGGCATTGATCCAGGTCGCCTGCTTCATCGCGCCTTTGCGGATAAACGGACCCAGCTCCATGGAGGTGTGGATCTCGTCGCCGGTGCGATCCAGGAAACCGGTGTTAATAAACACAGCCCGCTCTTTCGCGGCGTGGATACAGGCCTTGAGGTTAACGGTGGTACGACGCTCCTCATCCATGATGCCGACTTTCAAGGTAAAGCGTGGCAGACCAAGCGCATCTTCCACACGACCGAAGAATTCGTTGGTGAACGCCACCTCTTCCGGTCCGTGCATCTTCGGCTTCACGATGTACATGGAGCCTTTGGTGCTGTTCTGGAAGCTGCCCGCACCCTTCATGTCGTGAATGGCGATCAACGACGTGATCAGACCGTCCATCAGACCTTCCGGAACTTCGTTGCCGTCGTTCAGCAGGATGGCCGGGTTCGTCATCAGGTGGCCGACGTTACGGATAAACATCAGGCTGCGGCCTTTCAGGCTGAGCTCGCTGCCGTCTGCTGCCGTATACGTTCGGTCAGCGTTCATCTTGCGGGTCAGTTGCTCGCCACCTTTTTCGAAGGTTTCCTGCAGATCGCCCTTCATCAGGCCCAGCCAGTTGCGGTAAGCCAGTGCCTTGTCGTCAGCGTCTACGGCAGCTACCGAGTCTTCGCAGTCCATGATGGTGGTCAGTGCAGACTCCATCAGCACGTCTTTAACGTTGGCACCGTCGTCTTTGCCGATCGGGTGGCTGGCGTCAATCTGGATCTCGAAGTGCATGCCGTTCTTGACCAACAGCACGCCGGTGGGCGCATCAGCGGCACCGGTGTAGCCAACAAAGCCGGCTTCGTCTTTCAGGCCGGTGGACTCACCGTTCTGCAGCTTGACGACCAGCTTGCCACCGCCAACCAGGTACTTGGCTGCATCCTTGTGGCTGCCAGAGGCCAACGGTGCCGAGCTGTCCAGGAGGTTGCGAGCCCATTCGATAACTTTGGCACCGCGCACCGGGTTGTAGCCACGACCTTTTTCCGCGCCGTCGTCCTCGGAAATCGCGTCGGTGCCGTAAAGGGCATCATACAGGCTACCCCAGCGCGCGTTGGCAGCGTTGAGAGCAAAGCGGGCATTCATGATCGGAACCACCAACTGCGGGCCCGCCATGGTTGCCACTTCCGGATCGACATTGGAGGTGGAGATCTTGAACTCGGAAGGCTCGTCAACGAGGTAACCGATGTCTTTCAGGAAAGACTTGTACTCGGCCATGTCCAGCTTCTGGCCCTTGTGATCGCGGTTCCAGCTGTCCATTTTTTCCTGGATAGCATCACGCTTGGCCAGCAACTCACGGTTGCGTGGCGCCAGCTCGTTCACGATCTTGTCAAATTCTGCCCAGAATTTATCGGCATCGACGCCGGTGCCCGGGATCGCTTCGTTGTTCACGAAATCATACAGATTTTTTGCGACCTGAATGCCGCCGACTTGTACGCGTTCTGTCATCGTTGTCTGCCTCAGTGGGTTACGTTTCCCGACTCCCCCTTCTTCTTGAGGGGGCATTCTAATTTGAGCGCCGCATTGTAAGGGAAAATCCTTACAAGATCATGCCTGCAGGCGCAAAACTGGTCTGACCAACCGCTAATTCCCGGAAATTTAGGCTTTGCGCCAGGTTGTCCCCTCCCGGGAATCATCCAGAATAATTCCTTTATCCAGCAGGTCGTCGCGGATCCGATCCGCCTCGGCAAAGTCCTTCGCCTTTCGTGCATCAGCCCGGGCCTGGATCAGCGCCTCAATGTCTTCGGCGCTGAGCTCACCACCCGTGTCTGCCTGGAAGAACGCCTCGGGATCTTGCTGCAGCAGACCCAGAACACCACCAAGTCGCACCAGAATCGCCGCACTGTGCTTGGCATCGTCTTCACGACCATCGCGACGATGCTGATTGATCTCGTTGGCAACAGCATGCAGGACAGCAATGGCACCCGCGGTGTTGAAGTCATCATCCATCGCCTCGACAAACCGCTCGTCATGCCCGGATTCCGGCACGTCGGCGGCCTTGGCGGGCACGACCCCTCTCAACGCATGGTAGAGCCGGGTGAGCGTGCGGCCAGCCTCGGCCAGGTTTTCCTCGGAGTAGTCCACCTGGCTTCGGTAGTGACTGGAAACCAGGAAGTAACGGACCACCTCCGCCGGGTACTTCTCCATGATTTCGCGGATAGTGAAGAAGTTGCCCAGTGACTTGGACATCTTTTCCTTGTTCACCCGAATGGCGCCGGCGTGCATCCAGGTGTTCACGAAGGTATGGCCAGTGGCACATTCCGACTGGGCAATCTCGTTTTCATGATGAGGGAACAGCAGATCCGGACCACCACCGTGAATATCGAAGGTATCGCCGAGGCAGCAGGTGGACATGGCAGAGCACTCAATGTGCCAGCCGGGACGACCATCCCCCCAGGGCGAGGGCCAGCTGACCTCCCCTACCTTTGCCGCTTTCCACAATGCGAAATCGGCCGGGCTGCGCTTGGCTTCCTGGACATCCACCCGTGCACCCGCCAGAAGATCCTCCAGCTTTTTCTTGCTGAGCTTGCCGTAGTCATCGAAGGAATCAACGGCAAAATAAACATCACCGTTATCCGCCGCGTAGGCGTGTCCGCCGGCAATCAGCTTGTGGATCATCGCGATGATTTCGTCAATATACGCCGTAGCCCGGGGCTCTTCGTCCGGGGACAGCACGCCCAGGCGGGCTTCGTCCTCGTGCATGGCCTTGATCATCCGGTCAGTGAGCTCGTTATAGGGCTCACCATTCTCATCCGCACGGCGCAGGATCTTGTCGTCAATATCGGTGATGTTGCGAACGTAGTTCACTTCGTAACCGCGATGGCGCAGGTAACGGGTAATCACATCAAAGGCCACCAGCACCCGGGCATGGCCCAGATGGCAATAGTCGTAGACTGTCATCCCGCAGACATACATCCGGACCTTGCCCGGCTCAATTGGCCGAAACTCTTCCTTCTGCTGGGTCAGCGTGTTGTAGATGCGGATCACTTGCCCCCCTTACCCCAGGAATCCCTGAGCGTTACCGTGCGGTTGAATACCGGTCGGCCGGCGGCCTCGGTAAGGGCGGAATCACAGAAGAAGTAGCCTTCCCGCTCAAACTGATACGGAAGATCCACACGGGGAGACGCCAGACTCTTCTCGACCCGCGCACCTCTCAGAATCACCAGCGATTCCGGATTCAGGTGATCCATCAAATCACCGTCCTTGTCGCTGTCCGGCGATTCGTGATTGAACAGGCGGTCATACTGATTGATGTCTGCCTCCACGCTGTTACTGGCAGAAACCCAGTGAATCACGCCGTTGGGTTTATAGCCCTCGGGATTGACACCCAGGGTGTTGGGATCATACTCACACTTGAGCTCGACAATTTTGCCACTGTCGTCACGAATCACTTCCCGGCAGGTCATCACATAGCCGCCACGAAGACGTACCGCCTGCTCTGGGGCCAGCCGCTTCCATTTGCGCGGCGGCTCCATTTCGAAATCGTCCCGATCAATATACAGAGTCTGGGTCCAGGGCACTTCCCGCTCGCCCATATCCGGATTTTGCGGGTGCACCGGCAGGGTTAGCGTTTCGCTCTTGTCGGCCGGGTAATTGGTCAGCGTGACTTTCAGCGGGCGCATCACACACATGGCCCGTGGCGCACGAGTGTTGAGGTCTTCCCGAATGGCGTGCTCCAGCATACCCACATCCACGGTACCACCGGCCTTGTTCACGCCAATCATGTCGCAGAAAGTGCGGATGGATTCCGGCGTGTAGCCCCGCCGGCGCATGCCGGAGATGGTTGGCATACGCGGATCGTTCCAGCCATCAACAACACCCTCATCCACCAGGCGCTTGAGCTTACGCTTCGAGGTAATGGTGTAGTTCAGGTTCAGCCGCGCAAACTCGATCTGGCGCGGGTGGCAGGGGCCGGAGATGTTATCCAGCACCCAATCATACAGCGGCCGGTGATCCTCAAATTCCAGCGTGCACAGGGAGTGGGTGATTCCCTCCATGGCGTCGGAAATCGGATGAGTGAAGTCGTACATCGGGTAGATGCACCACTTGTTGCCGGTCTGATGGTGTTCGGCGTAACGGATACGATAAAGGATCGGATCCCGCATGTTGATGTTCGGCGAGGCCATATCAATCTTCGCCCGCAGCACCAGCTCGCCGTTCTGGTACTTGCCGTCCCGCATATCCCGGAACAGTTGCAGACTTTCTTCAACCGGCCGGTCCCGGTAGGGACTGTTCCTGCCTGGCTCTTTAAGACTGCCCCGGTATTCAGCCATTTCATCAGCCGTCAGGGCGCACACGTAGGCCTTGTCCCGGGTGATCAGCTCTTCAGCAAATTCGTAAAGGGCGTCAAAGTAATCAGAAGCGTAACGCACGTCCCCGGCCCACTCGTAGCCGAGCCATTCCACATCCTGCTTGATGGCATCGATGTATTCCTGGTTTTCCTTTTCGGGGTTGGTGTCGTCAAACCGAAGGTTACAGTCGCCGGAAAAGGTCTCGGCGATGCCAAAGTTCAGGCAGATCGATTTGGCATGACCAATATGCAGGTAGCCGTTGGGCTCCGGCGGGAACCGGGTGACCACCTTGCCGGTATGCTCTCCGTTGGCGATGGCTTCTTCGATCAGGCTCTGGATAAAGTTGTGGGCTTTCTTCGACTCGGCGCTCATACAATCTCTGTTAAAAGGGGAGTGAATCTTAAACCGCGTATTATACTCACAAATCCTTGCCGGACTCATGCATAGCGGGAAAGTCTTGAGTACAATGGGGCCTTTAACGTACCTAACCATTCTGAACAGGAAAACCTGATGATTCTGCTGACAACCAACTACGGTGAACTCAAGCTGGAACTGGATTACGACAAGGCACCGGAAACCGCCAAAAACTTTGAACAGTACGTTCGTGACGGTTTTTACGATGGCCTGATTTTTCACCGTGTGATCAGCAACTTCATGATTCAGGGCGGCGGCTTCGAGCCGGGAATGACACCGCGCAAAACCCGGGATTCCATCCAGAATGAAGCCGATAACGGCCTGAGCAACATGCAGGGAACCGTTGCCATGGCTCGCACCATGGACCCGCATTCTGCCACCGCACAGTTCTTTATCAACGTTGAGAACAACGGCTTCCTGGACCACACCGCCAAAAACGCCGAAGGCTGGGGTTACTGCGTGTTCGGCAAGGTGGTCGAAGGCATGGACACAGTGAATGCCATTCGCGCCGTTCGCACCACCATGCGGGCCGGGCACCAGGATGTGCCTGCCGATGACGTGGTTATCGAGAAAGCCGAGGTTCTGGAGGACGCGTGACCACGCTGTTTATTTCAGACCTGCACCTCGAGGAATCACGCCCGGATATCACTGAGGCATTCCTCACGTTTCTTGACGAGAAAGCCAGAGGTGTTGATCAGCTTTATATCCTCGGTGATTTCTTCGAGTCCTGGATCGGCGATGACGAACGCACGCCACTTCAGGAGCAGATTGCGGCTGCCTTGCGCAATCTGCGGGACAGCGGCACCGAGATATTCCTGATGCACGGCAACCGGGATTTCCTGATCGGTCAGGATTTCTGCGACCGGGCCGGCGCAACGCTTCTGGACGACCCGACGGTGATAGATCTGCACGGCACCCCTACCCTGCTGATGCATGGCGACAGCCTGTGTACCGCCGATGTGGAGTACCAGAAGTTCCGGGCCAATATGCGCAACCCTCAGTGGCAGCAGATGATACTCCAGCGTCCTCTTGAAGACCGCCAGCAGATGGCCCGCCAGCTTCGGGAAATCAGCATGGCGAAAAATCAGGGCAAGGAAGAGTTCATCATGGACGTAACGCCGGAGGAAGTTGTTAAGGACATGGAAAGGCACGGCGTTCAGCGACTGATCCATGGCCACACCCATCGCCCAGCAGTGCATGAGTTGACAGCCAACGGCTCGCCGGCGAAGCGCATTGTTCTCGGGGACTGGGACAAGAATGTCTGGTGGCTGGAGGCGGAACCGGGCGAAGCACCCGAACTGAACAAGCAGCCGTTGTAAAAGAGCCGGGCAAATGCCCGGCTTTTTTAGCCTTGGCTTCAGTGCGCCAATATCTGCTTGAGGAACTTCTGAGTCCTGGCTTCCTGGGGGTTTGTGAAGAACTCGTGGGGTGGCGCCTCCTCCACAATTTCACCTCCATCCATAAAGATAACCCGGTCTGCCACCGTCTTGGCGAAACCCATCTCATGGGTCACGCAGAGCATGGTCATACCGCTTCCCGCCAATTCAATCATTACGTCGAGCACTTCCTTGATCATCTCGGGATCCAGCGCTGACGTTGGCTCATCGAACAGCATAATCTTGGGCTTCATGCACAGCGCCCTGGCGATAGCTACACGCTGCTGTTGACCTCCCGAAAGCTGACCCGGGAACTTATTAGCCTGGTCCGGAATCTTGACCCGCTCCAGATACTCCATCGCCGTTGCTTCCGCTTCCTTTCGGGGGATTTTGCGCACCCAGATGGGCGACAGGCAGCAGTTTTCGAGAACCGTCAGGTGCGGGAACAGGTTGAAGTGCTGAAACACCATGCCAACTTCCCGCCGAACCGTGTCGATCTGCCGGACATCGTCGGTCAGTTCCACATCATCGACGATGATCTTGCCCTGCTGATGCTCCTCCAGCCGATTGATGCAACGGATGAAAGTGGATTTTCCCGAGCCGGACGGCCCACAGATAACAATTCTCTCACCCTGATCAACGGCCAGATTGAGATCCTTGAGGACATGAAAATCCCCGTACCACTTGTGCATTCCCTCAACCCGGATAATCCCGGGCTTTTTGTCCGAATGGTCTTTCGGCGGGGTCTGCATTTCAGAAGTTTGAGTTTGGTCTGTCATAGAGTTACCCATCAGGTCTTATGACCGGTATCAAGTTTTCGTTCAAGGTTCTGACTGTATCTGGAAATGCCAAAGCAGAAGACCCAGAAACAGAACGCCACAAATACATAGCCCTCAATGGCAACGTTCTGCCAGGCGGGATCGGTAACCGTTGACTGGACCGTCCCGAGAATGTCGAACAGGCCGATGATCAGCACCAGTGTGGTGTCCTTGAACAGGGAAATGAAGGTGTTAACAATACCCGGAATAACCATCTTCAAAGCCTGCGGCAGGATGACCAGCCCCGTCTTGCGCCAGTACCCCAATCCCAGGGCGTCAGCCGCTTCGTATTGGCCTCGGGGAATGGCCTGCAGGCCACCGCGAATCACTTCCGCCATGTAAGCGGACTGCCAAAGGGTTATACCGATCAGTGCCCGGGCAAGTTTCTCGAAGTTGACACCCTCCGGAAGAAACAGTGGCAGCATCACCGAGGCCATGAACAGAACCGTGATCAACGGAACCGCCCGCCATACCTCGATAAACACCACACAGATTCCCCGGATGATCGGCATCTCGGAGCGCCGGCCCAGCGCCAGCAGTATGCCGATTGGCAACGAGGCTACGATCCCGATGTAAGCCAGGATCAGGGTCAGCATCAAACCGCCCCATTTCGAGCTCTGCACTTCTTCCAGGCCAAAACTGCCGCCGGGAATCAGGAAGTAGCCAACGATGGGCAGACCAAAGATCCCGAAAAGTCCGAGCCACTTGCGGCCAGGGAAACGCTCAATGAACTGGGGTACAAAGGCTACAGCCAACAGCAGGAACATCACGTCGACCCGCCATTGCAGTTCATCCGGGTAGAACCCGTAGATAAAGAAATTCAGACGCTGACTGATAAACAGCCAGCAAGCACCCGCCCCTGTACAGGCACTCGGGTCGCTGCCAACAAAGTTGGCGTCGAGGAAAAACCAGTTGAGCAAGGGTCCGACACTGGTCACCAGCAGATAGGCCACGCCCAGCGTTAATACCGTGTTGAACCAGCCGGAGAACAGGTTCTCACGCATCCACTTGACCGGCCGGAGCGCCTTCTTGGGTGCTTTCATGGTTGACTCGGTCATCATCGCTCCTTAATGGCCACAGCCCGGTTATAGATGTTCATGAACAGCGAGATCAGCAGACTGATGGTCAGATAAACCGCCATGGTAATGGCGACAACCTCTACCGCCTGCCCCGTCTGATTCAGCGTGGTGCCCATGAAGACCGCCACCAGGTCCGGATAACCGATTGCGGTGGCAAGCGACGAGTTCTTCACCAGATTCAAATACTGGCTGGTGAGAGGCGGAATGATGACCCGCATGGCCTGCGGTATAACCACCAACCTGAGGGTAAGGCCGTTCGGCAGCCCCAGAGCCTTCGACGCCTCGGTCTGGCCCTTGCTCACCGAAAGAATACCGGAGCGTACAATTTCAGCGATGAAGCTGGCCGTGTACAGTGACAGGGCAATCCACAGGGCTGCCAACTCCGGAATAATGGTAATCCCCCCACCAAAGTTGAAGCCCCGGAGGGCAGGCAGATCCCACTCCAGAGGCCGCCCGGCCACGAGATAAGACACCACCGGTACAAGCACCAGAATGGCCACGCCAACCTTGAAGGTCGGGAAAATCTGTCCGGTCGCCAACTGGCGTTTTTTGGCCCATATCCGAATCCCAACGACAGCAGCGATGGCAAGCAGAATACCGCCCCAGACAATCCCGAAACCCTCCTGGGTCACTGGATCTGGCAGGTAAAGGCCCCGGTTGTTCAGGAACAGTGCGCCGCCGACATCAACACTCTGGCGTGGTGACGGAAGATTGCTGAGTACGGCAAAGTACCAGAAGAAAATCTGCAGAAGCAGCGGTATGTTACGAATCACCTCGATGTATACCAGCGCCATCTTGGCCACCAGCCAGTTACTCGAGAGTCGAGCAACACCGATGATGAAACCGAGAATGGTGGCGGCAACCACACCCATTGCGGAAACAAGAAGTGTATTGGTCAAACCGACCCAAAAGGTTCGGCCATAAGACATGGTTGCATCGTAAGGCACCAGGTTCATGATGATGCCGAATCCTGCGGTTTCATCCAGGAAACCGAAACCGGTGCTGATGCCACGGCTTTCCATGTTGGAAAGCGTGTTGTCGACGAGAACCCATCCGCCCCAGAACACAAGGGCAATGGCTATCACCTGAAAGAAGAGAGCGCGGACCCGCGGGTCATACCAGGGCTTCGGCCCTGCAGGTCGGGTATCAATGGTTTGTTTTTTCATGGAGTGTCCTGAACAGCTTCCCTGTGGTTCACAGCATCAGAGATAACGGCGAAGTCTCCCTAATGGAGACTTCGCCGTGTGCCTTCAGGTCTTAACGGACCGGCGGCGCATACATGATGCCGCCTTCAGTCCACAGCGCGTTGATACCGCGATCCAGCCCCAGCGGGGTATCCGGACCTACGTTGCGGTCGTACATCTCGCCGTAGTTACCCACCAGTTTCACGGCCTGATATCCGAAGTCATCCGGCAGTCCGAGCTTCGCACCCATGTCGCCATCGGTACCCAGCAGGCGCTGAATGTTCGGGTTGTCGGATTTCAGCATGTCGTCGGCGTTGGCGCTGGTCACACCCAACTCTTCGGCGTTGATCTGCACGGAGAGTACCCACTTGACGATATTGAACCACTGATCGTCACCTTGACGAACAACTGGTCCCAGCGGCTCCTTGGAAATGGTGTTTGGCAGGATCTTGGCTGAACTCGGATCAGACAGCTTGGAACGCAATGCCGCCAGCTGCGACCGGTCTGAGGTCAGAACGTCGCACCGACCAGCTGCGAAACCCTGAACGGTTTGCTCAGAGGTATCGAATACGATCGGCTTGAACTCCATACCTTTGGCGCGGAAATAATCAGAAGCGTTAAGTTCGGTGGTGGTGCCGGCCTGGATACAGATGGTGGCACCGTCCAATTGAGTGGCGTCGTCCACGCCAATACCCTTGTTGATCAGGAAGCCCTGCCCGTCGTAGTAGTTCACACCGGCGAAGTTCAGGCCAAGAGAGGCATCTCGGGTCAGTGTCCAGGTGGTATTACGGGAGAGCATATCGATTTCGCCGGACTGCAGGGCTGTGAAACGCTCCTTCGCGGTCAGCGGCGTAAACTCAACGGCGTTCGCGTCACCGAAGATGGCCGCAGCTACCGCACGGCAGGTGTCCACGTCGATACCGGTCCAATTACCTTTCTCATCAGGCTGAGAGAAACCTGGCAACCCGCTGGTCACGCCACACTGAAGGTGGCCCTTCTCCTTGACGTTCTCCAGAGTTGTGGCCGCCATGGCACCAGTAGCTGAAAAAGTGCCTACCGCCAGAGCAATCCCCAGGGCAATCGATTTCGTCTTTTTCATTGTCTTTTCTCCGAACATCAGTTGGTTTTATCGCGACGAATGTGCTCAGCAATTTGCAAGCCACTCACCGTAAACCGATGATTTATATTGTTTTTATCAATCATCGGCGCGTTTCAGGCGAATCTGGAACGAGGTGGCGCCGTTTCGTGCACCAATACAGCGCCTTCGCCCAAGACCAATGCGCCAAAAAAAGGCAGATCAAGGGCCGCGCCTATTAAAAGTAGAACAAGGTTCGGGAAATGAACTAGTTTTTATGCAAAATTATTGGGAAATTTTAAAGACGGGAGGCTCTTTATAGGTCTTGAGCCGCTTCAGCCATCCTGGCAGCCAGCGCTCTCGTTCGATCGGATCCTTTGCATTTTCAGCCCTGCGTGTGAGAACGGTGCCGGCCGCCTCCCGAAATTGCACAAGGGCGCTCTGGTCTGGTGAACCAGACATTTCCAAAAGCACCTGCAACAGACCCCAACCCTGATCGTTGTAGCGTTCCGTAGGAGAAAGCCCCTCACCCTTGAAATTCACATAGTCAATGATGGCGTAGACGCCGCCCGGTGTCTGACTCAGAGCTTCCAGCCTCGCCACCACTTCTGTCTTTCGATCATCCGGAGCTGCATCAACAATCCTTCCGAGCGACTGCCTGGCTCGCCGGAATATAAATTCAGCCTGGATCCCCTGAGTACCCGCCAGAAACTCTCGCAGCTCTGCTACTCGTGGTGAATCGTCTACGGCCAGAAAGTCTGCTTTTTCACTCCAGGGAGCGTCGAAAGGCTCGAGCGATCGCAACCACTCAGGAATGTTGACCTGACGTTGCTCCATGTATTCCATCAGGGCAGGAAAGCTTTCGACGAATCGCCCTTCAACGCCCTCCGGATACCAGATGAAGTGACCGATACCCAGTGACGGAAACGCCTCGCCGTCGTTCCAGTGGACCAGACACTGAAAACGCCCTGCGCATTCGTTGCGGAAAATCTGCTGGCCTACCCAGTCCAGCTGAGCGGAGCTGAGAACCATAGACACGTCTGCGACCGGGGGGGCTGGAGCATCGGAAATGGCGACTTCGGCGTCGATCGAATCCGTCCGGTTATCAGAACCACAACCAGCCAGAGCAAGAATTCCTGCCGCTAAAAGCACCACACTGGATTTAAACGTCATTAGCTCACCTCCTTAAAGGCCACGAACATATGGCAGGGATTTGAGGTACGTCAATGCAGATACGCGTTCCCTGGATTTACTTTGTATTGATGGGCACTGCATTTTCTGGCAATGAGCCTAACCTAAAAGGTGTTGTGTTTGCCCACGATTAAAACAAGAGCTACTCGCAGCAGCCAGAATGCAATGGAGGATCAGGCTATGAGTGAAAAACTGTCTTATTCGGCTATCTCGGGCGCCCTGATTTTCGGGGCGCTAACAACGCTGGCCGGCTGTACCGGCAGCGACAACGATGCATCTCAGGGCGTCCCCGAGGGTGAAGCCATCGTCGAGGCGTTCCTGAGCGAAAAAGCGATCCAAATCGGCGGCGCTACAACAGCCGTCGCCCGGGCCGAAATGGGCGATACCGACTGGGCCATATACAACATGGCCAACCGTCTGGCCATGACACCCATCCAGAGCGCGGCAGGGGCGGTGAATGAAATCGAGCTGGAAAGCTTTATTCAGGACATTCTCGTCGTTTCCTATAATAGTCGAACCTATGCCCTTGCGGCAGTTCGCGAGTCCGGCATAGCTGTCGTGGACATCACCGATCCGGCTGCCATGGAGGTGTTGCACACCACGCCCGTTAATTACTATCAGGATGGGATCACCTTCGCCGAAGGCGGTGGTGACCTGGTGACGGATGTCGTTATTGAAGGGCACGGCTTTATCAAGTCCCTGGAAACCGATGGCACCGACCTATGGATCGCGGACGAAAGTTACGGCATCCACCGAACGGCCCTTGCCAACGTCATCAGCGCTACGCCGGTAACCGAAGACGATGGCACTCTGCTGATAGATGCCGAAGTCTACACCTTGCAGTACTCCGGAGAGCATCCCTGGGGCGCTCCAGCGGACCTCCAGCTCCATGAAGATGGCAACCTGTATGCCGCAATCGGCTTCCTTGGCCTTGGAGTGTATGATCCGGCAACCCTCGATCGGGTCGGCTACTACAACTTGTACACGGATACGAGTGTTTCGGAAGACTGGTTCCTCAACATGGATGTGTCCAACGAGGTTTTTGATCCCGGCACCCACATAGATCCCGACACCGGTATGCCCAACTACAACCAGGCATCGTTCGAAATCCAGGACGTGTGGCACGGCGATGTGGATGCACCAACCCCCTGGGCGGATTTCGACCGTTATGGCAAATATTACTACAAGGCCAACAAACTGGACGTCGAAACATACGGGGGGAGTGGCGAGACAATTGTCTATCTCGCCTATGGACTGGCCGGATTGGTAGCTGTGGACGCCACTGATCCGGGGAACATCACGTATCAGGGATATGCCCCGGCGGTGCCCGCCCATGGACCGGATGAGCCGATCGGTGAACAGTCAAAGAGCCTGTTCCCCTACTTCGGTGTTGGCATGCTGAAGGAAGCCGGAGTTGTTGATGTAGAGGTGGACACGGCAAATGATCGCGTGCTTTACGCAGACCACTTTGCTGGCCTTGTTGCAATCGAAGGTGCGCAGACCCCCAGCACCAGCTGGCAACAGCAGGGCGCGCCTTTCGACAATGACGACAACCCGCTTCTGCACTGGCCAGACTACGAGTTCGTGACTTCCTATGACATGGGCGCATGGGACCCGGATGACAATGAGTCCCTGCCTATATGGATGTATGAGGCTCCCAGCCTTCTGGTAACGGGTGAGGTCAGTGGCCACGGCAATGCCCTGTTCCTGATGCCCACTGTCAGCGACACGACGGGCGCTATAGACGTAGTGCAGGCCACTGGCGCCGGCGGCCTCAATTTTATGGATCTGGGAGACCTGACCACCGGCGAAACGGATATGAGCACCAAGTTCACTGTTCCGGCGTACTTCGCCAGTACCGAGGAAACCTATGCGGCTTCAGATGGAACACCCACCGCTCCTCTGGCAGTGGGTCATACCCAGGGCGTCGCCGCTACCAGCCAATATCTATACATGGCCGATGGCCCTCATGGCATGAGCGTTTGGCAGGTTGCTGACGAAGACGGAAACCCACTTGACGAGCCTCACGTGGTCGCCAATACCGTTGTCGATGAGTACGAAGTGGACAATCCCGATGGTTCCACCGTTTATCCCACGCCACACGCCTACAATGTGATAATGGGTGGCGGAGACAACATGGCTTATGTCATGTCCCAGAGCCTCGGTTTACGGCGCGTGGATGTAAGCGGCGCAGAGTCAGGCCAGGGTCTGCCGGGCACACCCTTGCTACTGACACCGCAGCCTTCGGATTTCTATGAGCACAACCTGGCGACCGGATCCTACGGGGGTATCAGCCGGCAGGACCATGCCTACGATGTGGACTTTCATGATAACTATGCGGTCGTGGCCGATGGCAGCAATGGGCTGACCGTCTACGACATGACCATGAACCCGAGCGATGGCACCGGCAATCACGTCGTCGCCAATCTGGGCTCTGCCACCGGAAAACCACAGCTCGGCAGGGCCTCTGGCGTGGAACTCTGGACCAACCCCGAGAACGGCAGCGTTTATGCCTTCGTGGCTGCCGGCCATTCCGGTATCGCAGTGGTCGACATGACCGATCTCCTGGTAAATGGCAATGCCCCTGGCATGGAGCTGATCAAGATCTTCCAGCCCATCAAGATTGAAGAGGAACTTGACGGCACCGTGCATATCGGCAAAGCCGACAGCCGAAGTGTGGATGTCGATGTGATAGGCGAACATGCCTACTTCAGCTATGGCGGTTTCGGACTGCTGGCCTACAGCATTGACGACCTCCTGGCGCCCCTGCCCGACGGTGTTGAGCCAGACAGAGTATTCACACCGGGAGGCGGTGGTGCGGACTACCGTCCTGAGGCAGTAGCCCAGTATCGGCTTCAGGAAGAGCCGGGCCTGGAGGATTCCGATCCGGAAGCCCTATACATGACGCCGCAACACTTCCCGGCCGATACTCTGCTTATCGACGGCGACGGACACTGGTACACTCTGGATGAGTCCAAGCTTTTGTTCTACGTGGCCTACGGAGAAGCCGGTGTTGCCAAGCTCGACTGGAGCGATCCGGCCAACCCGGTACTAATGGAGCATCAGCAGACCGTCGGGGAAGCGACAGGCACTGCAATTGCAAACGGCCGGGTCTATGTCGCCGATGGCGGCGGTGGTCTGGTCGTTTTCCGTCAATGACACGTCAATAGCTAAAATGAAAAGGGCCGGGAATTCCCGGCCCTTTTCGTTTTATCTCCACTGAATCCGGCTCAGAACTGATAGCCTACGCCCAACGTAAATACCGCCGGATCGAGATCCATTTCGACAGTCTCATCAATGGCTCCGGAGAATTCGGCGTCTGTCGCCAGGGGCGTATAGCGAACGTCAAAATTGACCAGCACCGGCACCCCAAAATCCAGCTCGACACCAGCGACAACTGTGGGATCGAAGGTGCTGTCCAGGTTGACATCAAGGCCGGACAGGCTGGCGTTTTCATCGTAGAACTTGTTGAAGGCAACCCCTGCTCCCAGGTAGGGAGTTACCGCCGACGTGTCCTGAAAGAAAAAATTCACGGTAAGATAGGTGGGTACATATTTAACATCCCCGATGTTGCCAATCCCAAGCTCTTTCAATCGGTGATTACCCTCCAGTTTTGGCGAGTATGGCAACGAGGAACTGATTTCGAGGGACGCATAGTCCGTGAAGAACCAGCCCAGGGCACCGCTGAGAGCAATATCGCTATCCAATTGGACACCGCTTCGGGGTATGGTTGAGAAGCTCTCACTTCCGGTATCCGGGTCCATGGCACTTATGCCCGCCCGGACATAGAAATCACCGGCTCCAGCAAGAACAGGACCTGCCTGACATATCCCGAACAAGGACAAAACTGCCGCGCTGGCCACACGTGAAACAGAAAATACCTTCATGATGTCTACCTCCCATGAACGTGTTTTGACGGGATGATTCAATGCTCTTGTTTATATTCTGAGCTTTTTAAGCGTAGCTACGATTTTCTCCAGCGGTATTGACCGATATCATTAACGTTGAACTTCTCGGGCGTATCCAGGTTGCCTGCCAATCCTCATTCCGTGAGGTGCTCGGAAAGCTTCGCCCTGATTCCGTCGGGAATCGGCAGTGCCTTCTCCGTTTCGTAATCAAAATGAATTAACACTGCAACACCCCGGGCAATCTGCTTGTCGCCCTGCCAGGCTTCCTGAATGACATGAAATGAGGAATTGCCGATCTTACCGATACCTGTTTTGATCGTTACCGGAATATGCCAGTAGCTCTGTGCCATCAGATCAATCTCCAGCCGTGCGATGATCAACGGCCAGGTCTCGGCTTCAAGGGTCGGGTGAAAAATCCGGAAAACCGGCGTCCTGGCCTGCTCGAACCAGACCGGCAGAGTGGTATTGCTGATATGCCCGAGGGCATCGGTATCGCTGAAACGTGGTTCCAGTTCCAGATGAAACATAGCGGCTTCCCTCTTTCTGAAAACCGCTTACTATACACCGGCCGGACGCAAACACCCCAGAACTGTGACTAAGGCACGATACGCAGCAACCGCCCATTGGCGCTGTCAGTGAGCAGATACACCGCGCCGTCCGGCCCGGTAGCCACATCCCGGACCCGTTCGCCAAGCGCTTCGAACAGTGTCTCCACATCGCTTGCTTGCCGGGCTTCCAGCGTGACGCGATGAACGCTTTTGTCAGCAAGGGCGCCTACCAGGAGGTTTCCCTGCCAGTCCGGAAACAGGTCACCCCGGTAACGTGTCATCCCTGAGGGGGCGATTGAAGGCGTCCAGTGCAACAACGGCTGCTCCATACCCTCCTGCTCAACAAACGGCGTGATCATGGCTCCGGTGTAGTCGATGCCGTGAGTGATCACCGGCCAGCCATAGTTGTGCCCCGGCTCGATAATGTTGATCTCATCCCCACCACGCGGGCCATGCTCATGGGCAATCAGCAGGTCCTCAACGGAATCGTAGACCAGCCCCTGAACATTACGGTGCCCGTAACTGTAGATTTCTGGAAGAGCTTCATCCCGACCTACGAAGGGGTTGTCGTCGGGGGCCGTGCCATCCGGGTTCAGCCGGACAATTTTGCCCAGATGACTGGACAAATCCTGAGCCTGCTCACGGTAGTCGAACCCGTCGCCAAGAGTGACAATCAGCGTACCATCCGGAAGCCATGCCATTCGGCCACCGTAGTGGGCGCTGCCCTGCTTCGCCGGTTTGGCCCGGAATATCTCGACAACCTCCCGCAAGGCCATGCTCTGTAGCTGGCCGCGGGCAACGCAAAGATGATTGGCAGATGCAGCGCCACAGGCGTAGGCGAGAAAAATCTCCTGGTTGGAATCAAACTCTGGCGACAACAGGACATCAAAAAGGCCTGCCTGCGCATCATTGAAAACCGGCGGCACACCGGTTATCGCCTTCGGCTCCAGCTCCCACTCCCCTGAAATGCGCCGCAACTGCCCGGCCCGCTCGGTTACCAGGGCCCCGCCACCTGGAAGAAAGGCCAGAGACCAGGGATGCTCCAATCCGGAGGTCACCGTCTCTACGGTATAGTCGCCGGAAGACTGGGCCTGTGCCGGCCCAGGCAGCGGCCCGAGGCCTGCTGCCAGGCAACAGGCCAGCAGGGTTTTTGAGGTGTGGCCACTGACACCCGCGAACGGTTTGGCGGTCAAGCGGGCGAACAAGGCACCGGCAAACGCCGCCGTTAACAACATGGCCAGCAATCCACCCGCGGACCGGGTCGCTGCAATCAGCGTCGGCATGGGTGCCAGGGCGTTGACAATCATCAGCGCCGTCCAAAGCCCGGCTGCCCCCGCCAGGGCGAACAGTGGTACCCGCAGTCCACGCCCTACGAGCCGGGAAACGGTCGCAGCGACACTCTGGGAAACCAGGAAACTGACGCCAAACAGGATCAGGTAGAGCGGCGCAAAGGAGGCCAGGTCATGCACGGTGGCGGAAACGCGGGCGTCAAGTCCAACCGCCACCCCCATAGCCTGAAGGGCCAACAGGTTTAACTGTGTCTGAACCACTGTGCCAAGAACCACCCCGACCAGCAGTGCCACCAAAAAGCTGATGACGTTTATCTTCAACTGCTTTCCTGCCATTGTTTCCGCCTCCAAAACCCTTTGCCGTTTATACGACCAATTCTGTCAGATACAAACACAAAAAAGCCGGAGCATCACGCTCCGGCTTTTTCGAGGCGGTTTCAGACTGCAAACTCACTGTTCCACAAACGCCCTCTCGATCACGTAATGCCCCATGTCGCCACCGCGGGCTTCCTTGAATCCCATGTTGTTCAGGATGGAGCAGGTGTCCTTGAGCATGCTCGGGCTGCCGCAGATCATGAAACGGTCGGTCTCCGGATCGAAATCCGGCAAGTCCAGATCACGGGTAATCTTGCCGGTTTCCATCGCATCGGTCAGCCTACCCTGATTGCGGAATTCTTCCCGCGTGACGGTCGGATAGTAGACCAGCTTGCCCTTGACCATTTCGCCGAAGTATTCGTTCTCCGGCAGTTCCTCGATTTCCTTCTGATAGGCCAGTTCGGAAACGTAACGAACGCCATGGGTCAGGATAACCTTGTCAAACGCCTCGTAGACCTCAGGGTCCTTGATGATGCTCATGAACGGCGCCAGCCCTGTGCCGGTGCTGATCAGCCACAGATTCTTGCCCGGCAGGAGGTTATCCAGAATCAGGGTTCCCGTCGGTTTGCGGCTCACCAGGATCTCATCGCCCACCTGGATTTTCTGCAGGCGGGATGTCAGTGGGCCGTCTTGCACCTTGATCGAGAAGAACTCAAGCTCCTCCTCGTAGTTGGCACTGGCAATACTGTACGCGCGCATCAGCGGCTTGCCCTCGGTCTCCAGACCGATCATGACAAAATGACCGTTCTTGAAACGAAAGCCCGGATCCCGGCTTGTAGTGAAGCTGAACAGAGTATCGTTCCAGTGATGAACGCTGGTAACTTTCTCTTTGATCAGGTTGCTCATGAAAACCTCTTGCCTGTTCGATACGCTGTTTTACGGCGAATGATTTAACTTTGGATTGCGCTAATTCTAACCCGGCACTAACCTATCGGGAAAATGGGATATTCTCATAACCTTATTCGAGTGGGCCGATTAAGAGCAAAAAGTTATGAAATACAGTTTCCGACAGCTGGAAGTTTTCCTTGCAGCGGCGCACTACCAGAACATTACCCGCGCGGCCGAATCACTGGCCATGTCGCAATCCGCGGCCAGCAGTGCGCTGAAAGAACTGGAAAACCAGTTCGATATCCAGCTGTTTGACCGCGTTGGAAAACGGCTCCAGTTAAACGAACTCGGGCGGCTATACCGTCCGAAGGTGGAAGCCGTCCTGGCCCAGGCCAATGAACTGGAACAGGCCTTCAGCAAGCACACGGAAGTGGGTGCTCTAAAAGTGGGCGCCACGCTTACTATCGGCAACTATCTGGCCGTGGGTGTCATGGCCCAATACATGAATACCCCTACACACCCGAGAGTCTCCCTGGAAGTCGCCAATACCAGCACCATCGCAAGAAGGGTGAAAGATTTCGAACTGGATATTGGCCTTATTGAGGGGGAGCTGCAATCTTCCGAACTGGACGTGCTGCCCTGGCGAGGAGATGAATTGGTGATGTTCTGTTCGCCCAGCCATCCTCTGGCCGGCAAAGCGTCCCTTTCAGATGAGGACCTGCGCAACGCCACCTGGATAATGCGAGAACAGGGCTCAGGCACGCGCCAAAGCTTTGAGCGAGGCATGCACGGCCTGTTACCGGATCTGAACGTACTGCTGGAACTGGAACACACGGAAGCCATCAAGCGCGCGGTAGAAGCAGACCTCGGCATTGGTTGCCTGTCTGAAGTCGTGCTGGCCGACGCCTTCAAGCGTGGCAGTCTGGTGCCGCTGACCGTCCCTGCGCACCGACGGTTTGATCGCCAGTTCTACTTCATCCTGCACAAACAGAAATATCGCAGCGCTGGCATTGATGCCTGGATAGATCTGTGCAGGCAGCTACGCTGAAACCGGCCCACTGTGGAACCGGAACTCCGTATCCGGATTCTCGATCAACGCTTTCTCAAGCGCCAGAAAATCGCCCACGCGCGCCTCGATCGGCCCACCGGCGGCCTGCTCTGCCAGAGTCAGATAATCCTGGTAATGCCGGGCTTCGGATTTCAGCAGACTGATGTAGAAATCCGCCAGCTTTTCATCCAGGAATGGAGCGAGCGCGGCAAACCGTTCACAGGAGCGTGCCTCGATGATGGCGCCTACAATCAACACATCCACCAGACGCCCGGGATCTTCTGACCGGACTTCCTGTCTCAACCCTGCAGCGTAACGAGCCGGTGTGAGGTGGCAATAGTCCACGCCCCGCTTCTTCATGATCAAGAGCACCTGTTCGAAATGCCGGAGCTCCTCCCGGGCCAGCCGGGACATCTTGTTGAGCAGATCGGTATTGTCGACATACCGATACATCAGGCTGAGCGCTGTGGAGGCTGCCTTTTTCTCGCAATGGGCGTGATCGATCAGCATCAGGTCCTGGTTCGCCAGGGCATTGTCGATCCATCGTTGCGGGGTCCGGCACGGAAGGAAGTTATGAATCTCTTGCAGGGCGTTGTTCATGGCTCGGTATGTTGATTGATTTGCGGTTGGCGAGTATAGCGCACTTAACAGATCTCTCCGACCTCTGTCCAACTTAACTTTATAAGGGGTTTCCTATAGAATGCAGCGCCAGATTAAGGAGTCTCTGAATAAACCCTGAAACCCCATCGGTGATTTGAGGCATTATTCAGAGGCTCCTGCGGCCTTTCCGCCAAAAACCTCCCGCCAAGGCATGAAGCCAACGGCGCGGGACATTCCAACTGATGAGGGTCCATATCGTGTTAGAAGCCTATCGTGAACACGTTGCTGAACGTGAAGCCCTGGGTATTCCTCCCAAGCCCCTGAACGCCGAGCAGACCGCTGCTCTGGTCGATCTGCTGAAAAATCCGCCGGCCGGTGAGGAAGATACCCTGGTGTATCTCCTGGAAAACCGCGTACCGCCGGGTGTCGATGAGGCCGCATATGTAAAGGCTGCGTTCCTGACCGCCATCGTAAAAGGCGAAGCCTCTTCTCCGCTGCTGGACAAGCAGACAGCGGTCAAGCTGCTGGGTATGATGCAGGGTGGCTACAACATTGAGACCCTGGTTGACCTTCTGGACGACTCCGAACTGGCCGAACTTGCAGGTGAGCAGCTGAAGCGCACACTGCTGATGTTTGACGCCTTCAACGACGTGAAGGAAAAAATGGACGCAGGCAACCCAGTTGCCAAGGCAGTCGTCGAATCCTGGGCCAACGGCGAGTGGTTCACCAACAAGAAGAAGGTACCCGAGAGCACCAAGATGGTGGTGTTCAAGGTCACTGGCGAAACCAACACCGACGACCTGTCTCCGGCCCCGGATGCGTGGTCCCGCCCGGACATCCCGCTGCACGCCCGTGCTGCCTACAAAATGGAACGTGACGGCCTGAAGCCGGAAGAGCCGGGTGTAACCGGCCCGATGAGCCAGATCGACGAGATCAAGTCCAAAGGCCTGCCTGTTGCCTTCGTGGGTGATGTGGTCGGTACTGGCTCCTCCCGTAAGTCGGCCACCAACTCCGTTCTGTGGTTCTTCGGTGAAGACATCCCGGGCGTGCCGAACAAGCGTGCCGGCGGTGTCTGTATCGGTAACAAGGTTGCCCCCATCTTCTTCAACACCATGGAAGATGCCGGTGCCCTGGTTTTCGAGGCCCCCGTCGACGACATGAACATGGGCGACGTTATCGAGATCCGCCCGTATGAAGGCAAGATCCTGAACGAGGCCGGCGAGACTATCTCCGAGTTCAAGTTCAAGTCCGAGGTAATCCTGGACGAAGTTCAGGCCGGCGGTCGTATCCCACTGATTATCGGCCGTGGCCTGACTGCCAAGGCTCGTACAGCACTGGGCATGGGCGCGACCGACCTGTTCCGCCTGCCGAAAGATCCCGAGGCCGGCACCAAAGGCTTCACCCTGGCCCAGAAGATGGTCGGCAAAGCCTGTGGCCTGGAAGAAGGCAAAGGCGTTCGTCCGAACACGTACTGCGAGCCACACATGACCACCGTAGGCTCCCAGGACACCACCGGCCCGATGACGCGGGACGAGCTGAAAGACCTAGCGTGTCTGGGCTTCCAGGCCGATCTGGTCATGCAGTCTTTCTGCCACACTGCTGCTTACCCGAAGCCGGTTGACGTGGAAATGCAGCACACCATGCCGGACTTTATCCGTACCCGTGGCGGTGTTTCCCTGCGCCCGGGCGACGGTATCATCCACTCCTGGCTGAACCGCATGCTGCTGCCGGACACCGTAGGTACCGGTGGTGACTCCCACACCCGTTTCCCGATGGGCATCTCCTTCCCGGCCGGTTCCGGCTTGGTGGCGTTTGCCGCGGCGACCGGCGTTATGCCTCTGGACATGCCGGAATCCGTTCTGGTTCGCTTCAAGGGCGAAATGCAGCCAGGCATCACCCTGCGTGATCTGGTACACGCCATCCCGCTGTATGGCATCAAGCAGGGCATGCTGACCGTTGAGAAGAAAGGCAAGATCAACGAGTTTTCCGGCCGCATCCTGGAAATCGAAGGTCTAGAGCATCTGACGGTAGAGCAGGCATTCGAGCTGTCCGACGCTTCTGCCGAGCGCTCTGCTGCCGGTTGTACAATCAACCTGTCCGAAGAGTCCGTGGCCGAGTACCTGCGCTCCAACATCACCATGCTGCGCTGGATGATTGCCGAAGGTTACGGCGACCCACGTACCCTGGAGCGTCGCGCCCAGCAGATGGAAGAGTGGCTGGCTGATCCGAAGCTGATGCGTGCCGACAAGGACGCGGAGTACGCCCACGTGGTGGAAATCGATCTGGCCGAAATCAAAGAGCCGATCGTATGCTGCCCGAACGACCCGGACGACGCCCGGACTCTGTCCGAAGTGGCCGGCGACAAGGTAGACGAGGTATTCATCGGTTCCTGTATGACCAACATCGGTCATTTCCGTGCCGCCGGCAAGCTGCTGGCGCAGAACAAGGAACCCCTGAAGACGCGCCTTTGGATGTCACCTCCCACCAAGATGGACCAGGCTCAGCTGATGGAAGAAGGCTACTTCAACATCTACGGCACCGCCGGTGTTCGCACCGAGATGCCGGGCTGCTCCCTGTGCATGGGTAACCAGGCACGTGTCGCGGCCAAGAGCACCGTGCTGTCAACCTCCACCCGTAACTTCCCGAACCGTCTGGGCGATGGTGCCAACGTGTACCTGACCTCCGCGGAACTGGCAGCGGTTGGCGCGGTACTGGGCAAACTCCCCTCCGCCGAGGAATACATGGAGTACGCCAAGGACCTCAACAGCATGTCGAAAGAGATCTACAAGTATCTCAACTTCGACCAGATGGAGAACTACACCAAGAAGGCTGCTGAAGCGAACGTCGCTTAAGGCCTGACCTTCAAGGTCGAGCTCCGTGCAAACGCCAGCCCCCGGGGCTGGCGTTTTTAATTGTCTGCTAGAACAACACCAGCCTTATCAGTATGGCAGCCAACATCGTCAGGGTAATCCACTTCACCCACTTTGCGCCCCAATCAGCGCCTTCGCGTCAGGCCACACCGAGGGGCACGATCAGCACCGGACGTTTCGAGTTGGTCAGTGTTTTGGTCGCGGTAGAGCCAATCAATGCCTGCCCTAACGAGCTGTGCTTGCGAGTTCCCATAACGATCACATCGGCATTCATGTCGTCGCCGACCTCAAGAATTTTACGCCAGGGCGTACCTTCCTCGATGCGCGCCTCAATGTTCTTCAGGCTTAACACTTCGTGCTCTTCCAGTTCTTCCGCACAGAAACGTTCAATTCGCTCGCGGACCTTGACACTCAATGCTTCAACGCCCTTCTGCAGCATCTCGTCGAGCTCGCTTTTTTCCATCATGTTACTCAACAGGCTGCGAGTTGTACCCGACAAAGACTCAATTACATGCAGATAGGTGATCTGAGCCCCTGAGTAATGGCCACACAAGCTGACCGCTGCCCGGAATGCCGGACGGGAACCTTGTTCGAGATCGGAGACATATAATATTTTTTTTACGTCATGAAACATTTTTTCTCCTCTATCCACCAATGAGAGATGAGGCTGTGCCGCTTAATGGTAAAGCAGCTCCGGCAAAAACAGTGCAATCTGAGCAACAAATACAATCAGCGCCAAGCGCACAATATCGGCACACCAGAACGGGGTAACACCCTTGAAGATAGTGCCCGTTTTAACATCCCGCAATACGGCACTGAGCACAAAGACGTTCATGCCGACGGGTGGCGTGATCAGACTGATCTCTGTCACAACAACGACAACTATTCCAAACCACACCAGATCGAAGCCCATACTTTCCACCAGCGGATAGAATACGGGCACCGTCAGCAGGATCATCGACAAGCTCTCAAACACCATCCCAAGCACAATATAAATAGCCAGAATTGCCAGAATCACGAAAATCGGGGCCACATCCAGCCCAGTCACAAACCCCAGCAGCATGTCTGGCAGCCCGGCCCGGTTAATAAAGTCCGAGAAAATCAGCGCCCCGATCACCACGGCGAACAGCATCGCGGAAGTGCGCGCTGTATCCGTCAGTGTTTCGAAGAGCGTTGCAACAGTAAGGCTGCGCCGGGCAAGGGCAATTATGAAAGCGCCACCGGCACCGATGCCCGCCGCTTCCGTCGGCGTGAAGACACCCAGATAGATACCGCCCATGACGACGGTGAACAACAGTAAAACGCCCCAAACGTCTTTCAGGGCGCGCAAACGTTCCGGCCATTCGGCTTTCTCGCCCGCAGGGCCGGCGCTGGGATCCCGCCAGACGACATAACGCACCGCGACCATATACATCAGCATGCCGACGATGCCCGGAATGAAACCGGCGGCGAACAGTTCACGGATAGAGGACTCCGTCAACAGGCCGTAAATAATCAGAATGACGCTCGGCGGAATCAGGATTCCCAGAGTGCCGCCAGCAGCAATAGAGGCGGTAGCCAACGAGTCGGCATAACCGTATTTGCGCATCGGTGGCATGGCGACCTTGCCCATGGTGGCCGAGGTTGCCAGACTGGAGCCACAGATCGCCGAGAAACCGCCACAGGCTACTACCGTTGCCATGGACAATCCGCCCTTTCGATGGCCGAGGAAGGCATTGGAAACCTGATAAAGCTCTTGGGCCAGGCCGGAGCGGGTCACGAGGTTACCCATCAGAACGAACAAAGGAATGACCGAAAGGCCATAATTCTGGACCGTATCGATCACCCGGTTCGACGCCATGGACAGGGCACCCCGCCAGCGGAAATCCATGACGTTGTTCAGGTCCAAGCCCATCAGAAAGGCAAAACCAAAGAAACCGACCAGGCCCATGGCAAAGGCAATCGGCACCCTCAGAACCACGATCATGAAAAGGAGAACGGCAAAGCCGGTCAGCACGACGGTCATAGAATTTCCCGTAACTGAGTGATTTATTTTTCAGGAGTGAACAGGATGCGATAGACGCCGAGCGTTATCATGCACGCGGCGGTAAGCCAGCTCATGATGGCAATGTACTCGGTGATATACCCACTGGGCAGGCCGAGGAATTCCGTCACAACACCACGCCGTATTGATCTCTCGCCAAGCTCAAAGATTCTTACTGCAAGGAAGTACATCGAAGAGGAAATAATCAGGGCGGAAATCAGTCCGAGAGCCTTCAATACCGCCTGCCCTAGCACTTTATCCAGAAGATCCACCACGATATGCCCGCCCCGATAGGTGATAACGGGCATCGCAGCGAATACCATCAGAGCGAGGCCAAGCCGGGTTAGCTCGGTGGCACCGGGGATGGGATTGTTGAAAAGATAACGACCGGCCACATCCAGGCAGGTAGTCAACATGAGCAGGAAGAGAACTGACGCTGCTACAACCTCCAGAAAGAAGACCAGCCACTTGGCTGGCCCTTTCTCGCTGTAGTGCCTGTTGACCCATGTAGCGAGAGACATGAGGTTACTCCTGGTGCTCACGCTCATACTCTCGGGCTACGGTCCGCAGCTCTTTGAGCGCCTGCCCGGCATTCGGGGCACGATCAGACACATTCTGGATCCACTGCTCATCCATACCCTTAATCAGCTTCTGGAACTCCTGTGCCATCGGATCCCCTTCCTTAACGCGAATGATGTTGACGCCCGCTTCCTGCGCGGCCTTCAGGCCCTCGTCATCAATACCATCCCAGGCACGCCCGGCCAGGGCGGAGAGTTTTTCACCCGATACGCTCATGATCGCCTCGCGATCCTTGGGGTCCAGCTGTTCCAGGAAGTACGGGTCGATGAACATGGAAAAGCTACCGAGATACATGCCTCCAGGGAGCATGGTAACGTTGGGCGCAACCTCTTTCAGACGCAGAGTCTTTTGCTCACCAATGGGAAGGAAGGCTCCATCTATCACTCCTTGCTGCATCATTTGATAAACTTTCGGGGCTGGCGCCGAAACCGGAGTCACGCCCATTCGCTCGCCAAGCTCGCTCTGGACGCCGCCGCCAATGCGAATCTTCTTGCCCTTTATCTGTTCGAAAGAAGTGATTGGCTCAATGGAATGGATATAGCCCGGACCATGAGTAAACATGCCCAAGAGGGTCAAACCTTCAAACTCGCCGGAATCCATGAAGTACTTGTTATACACCCGCCAGAGTGCTACCGAGCCTGCCTCAGCGCCTACACCCAGGCCCGGCAACTCCACAATCTGGGGCAATTTAAAACGTCCCGGAACGTAACCGTGGTAACTGAATCCGGCATTGACAACACCGTCCTCCACCAGCTGGAACATGGTTTTCGGGTGGCCCAGATCGTTTTCGATTTCGACCTTAACCCGTCCTTCGGTTGCCTCTTCGACCCATTTGGCCCAGGTCGGCCATACCTCAGCGTTCTGTGGGTTGGTCGGCGGCAGCCAGGTCCCCACGTGCAGCGTCGTGGCAGCGAAAGCGCTGCCGGATATTGCCAGCCCGAGTGAAAGGATAGCGGCTTTGGTGAAGTGCTTTGTTTTTGTCATAACGGCCTATCTCCTGATTGTTTTGTACTTTTTACTTGCTTTGCCGCGGCCCTGAAAGGCCCGCGAATCTTTCTGAAGCAGCGACTACAGGTCCTGCAGCGCCACCGGTATCAAACTCTCGTCAGTTATTTGAGAACAGAGGATGAATATTGTTCTTGTTGAACTTGAGAACAGGATCCAGCTCGGTCATCTCGAATGAGATCTGGCAATAGCTGGTATCGGTGACGGGTTTCATCCAGTCGCAGAGAATGTCGAACACCCGCTTTGCGACTTCCTTTTTCAGCGCCATGTCCCGACCATGGCCAATCTTCAGGGTCAGATTGAGGAACGAGAAGTCCTCCCTGCCATCCGCAACCCGGAAGTCATCACAACGAATAGCCCGACTACGAACGCCACCGATGGGGAAAGCCCCGGTAGAGACAACGTATTCGTGTAGACGTGAGAACAGCGACTGGAATTCCAGACGGTCGTGGAGGTTACCTGAATACTCGACGATGAAATGAGGCATAGGATGAGTCCCGGTTGAAAGGTTCATCGTTGTTATTGGACGTCCCCGGCAACATTCGCAAGACGGGCACATCCCAGAATCTAATTAACATATTAAGTTTTGTCAACTCGGTCCTGAAAATGAAATTGGCCCGGAAATGAGCGTTGAACAGCGCCCAACCGGAGGCTTGACTTAGTTAATATGTTAACTAAAATACCAAATAGACCGGCTCGGCCCATCGCCTGCCCCGGTCTCCAGACTCGGGCCAATGCAGCCCGCGAAAGACCACCATGGGTCATCCACCCGACAACAAAAAAGGTGCATTGCAAGCATGTTGACGAAAGATCAGATCGAAACGGCTGCCGACCGCCTGTACCAGGCTGAGACCAGCCGTAAACAGATCCCGGCCCTGACCCTTGAGCATCCGGACATGACGATGGACGAGGCGTATGCCATCCAGAAAGCCTGGGTGGATCGCAAGGTGGCCGAAGGTCGTAAGGTGATCGGCTACAAGATTGGCCTGACCTCCCGTGCCATGCAGATGTCGTCAAATATCGACGAACCGGACTATGGCGTGCTGCTTGATGACATGCTGCTCGAGGATGGCGCCACCATCAAGGCGTCGGACTTCCTAGATCCGCGCATAGAGGTCGAACTGGCCTTTGTTCTGAAAAAGCCCCTGTTCGGCGACAATGTCACGATTTTCGACGTGATCAACGCAACCGACTACATCATCCCGTCCCTCGAATTGATCGCGGCCCGCTGCCTGCGTACCGATCCCGGAACCGGCTACACCCGCAAAGTCTACGACACCATTTCCGACAATGCCGCCAACGCCGGCATCGTTATGGGAGGTCGACCCATCAAGCCAATGGACATGGACCTGCGCTGGGCCGGTTGCATGCTGTACCTGAACGGCCAGATCGAAGAAACTGGTCTCGCTGGCGGTGTTCTGGGCAATCCGCTCAAGGGCATTTCGTGGGTTTGCAGGCGCTTTGCGCCACACGGCGTTGGCCTCGAACCGGGTCAGGTCGTTCTGTCCGGCTCCTTCACCCGTCCGGTCCCGGTCAAGGCCGGCGATACCGTGCATGCCGATTTCGGTTCCCTGGGTGGCGTCGCCCTGAACTTCGAATAAACAGATTGCACCGAGGAAACGACCATGGAACTGCCCAAGAACCGTTTCAAACAGGGGCTGGCCACAGGTGAAACCCAATATGGGCTCTGGCTGGGCCTGCCGGACAACAGCGCGGCCGAAATTGCTGCTGTGGCCGGCTTCGACTGGTTACTCATCGACGGCGAACATGCGCCGTTTGACCTGCGCACAATCCTTTCTCATCTGCAGGCAATGGCGCCTTACGACGTCGCCCCGATCGTGCGCTGTGTCGAAGGCGATACCGCACTGATCAAACAGCTGCTTGATATCGGTGTGCAGACCCTTCTGGTACCGATGGTCGAGGACGCAGAGCAGGCAAAACAGCTCGTGCGGGCGATTCGCTATCCACCGGACGGTATCCGCGGCCTCGGCACGTCGCTCGCTCGGGCGGCCCGCTGGAATCAGGTACCGGGCTATGTGAAAAAGGCCAATGATGAGATCTGCCTGATTGTCCAGGTGGAAACCGCCAGCGCCATGGACAACCTCGACGAGATCCTGGCAGTTGAGGGGGTGGACGGAGTTTTCATCGGCCCGTCCGACCTGTCCGCGTCCATGGGCTACATCGGCGACGCTGGCAACACGTCGGTCGTCGACACCATCAACATGGGGCTCGGCAAAATACGAGCTGCCGGCAAATACGCTGGCCTGCTCTGTCTCGACCCATCCCTGGCAGAGAGCTATGTCCAGCAAGGCGCCAATTTCGTTGGCGTGGGCGTCGACACCATGATCCTCGCCACGGAAACTCGCAAGCTGGCGCAGCGATTCAAACAGGGCGCTCCGGTTGAAGACGACAAACCCAAGGCCGGCTATTGATAAATGCCCCCCGTAACAGCAAAAGGTTACTCATGACAGCAAACACCCTGGTTAACAGCAAGCTCGTCTGCGTCGCACTGAATGACAAGTCGCAACTGGCAGCTCTGCAAGACACGTTCAACGAGGCGCCCTACAAGAAACCACCGACCCAACCGGTGCTTTACTACAAGCCGCGTAATACCTGGAACGTGGACGGTGCCGAGGTGGAATGGGCAAAGGATTTCGATGGCAACGATGTGCCAGCCATGGTCGTTGGCGCCAGCCTGGGCGTGGTCATCGGCCGGGAGACCTGCCGGGTCAGTCAGGCCGAAGCACTCGATTATATCCGCGGCTACACCATCGTCTGCGATTTTTCCCTTCCCGAGGTGAGCTACTTCCGGCCCGACATCAAAGGCAAGTGCCTGGACACGTCCGCACCGGTCGGGCCGGAGATCGTGCCGGCCGACATCGTTGCCGATCCGGAAGCCCTCACTGTCACCATTCAGATCAATGGTGAACAGAAAAGCGCGTTTCCGTTGGCAAATATGGAGCGCAGTGTTGCCGAACTGATCAGCAAGATCTCCCGGATCATGACCCTGCAACCGGGAGAGGTCATCGCCGTCGGCTTTGCCGGTGACCGGGTCCCCGTGGCGAGGGGCGACAGAGTGGAAGCAACCATCAAGGGTGTCGGCACCCTGACCAACACACTGGGAGACGCCTGATCCATGAGACATGCACGCATCATTTTCGAAGGCCGCGAGCTCGATATCGACATCGACGCCAACGATCGAATCACCACCACCGACGGCCGGGAGCTGGACGTAACCCTGGATTCCGATGACATCACCTGGCTGCCACCGGTCAAGAAGCCTGGCACCATCTTCGCACTGGGCCTGAACTACGCCGACCACGCCACGGAACTGGCGTTCGAGCCGCCCAAGGAACCGTTGGTGTTCATCAAGCATGCCAATAGCCTGACCGGGCACAAGCAAGTGAGCTACCGCCCCGACAATATCGAGTTCCAGCATTACGAGTGCGAGCTCGTGGCGGTAGTCGGCAAAGCGGGCAAGAACATCAAACGTGAAGATGCGATGGATTACGTCGCAGGCTTCACCGTCTGTAACGACTTTGCCATTCGCGACTATCTGGAAAACTACTATCGCCCGAACCTGCGGGTGAAGAGCCGGGACTCCCTGTTGCCGATGGGACCATGGATTGTCGACCGCGATGACATCGCAGACGTCAATAACCTGCGCCTGACGACCGAGGTCAACGGCAAGACCACCCAGGACGGCTCAACGAAAGATATGATCTTCGACATTCCGTTCCTGGTGGAATACCTGAGCAAGATCATGACCCTGAACCCGGGTGACATGATCGCTACCGGCACTCCGCACGGCGTGGTCGATATGCAGCCCGGAGACACTGTGGTCTGCACGATCGAAAACATCTGCTCACTCGAGACACGCATCGTCTCCGAGAAAGAGTACTACGGCGACAAATACTGAGCCTTCAGGAGAACAATCATGAGCGATACCAACGCGACCAACCTGGAACGTGCCCAGCGCTACCTGGAGCGCTTCAGGAACACCACCACCGGCCATTACATCAACGGCGAATTCACCCAGGGTAACGGCGGCAAAGAGTATGACAACATCACGCCGACCGACAACAGCGCCATTGGCAAGATCATGGCCGGCTCCACGGACGATATGGATGCGGCCTGCAAGGCAGCCGAGGATGCCTTTGAAGCCTGGGCGGCCACACCGGGCGCCGAGCGCAAGCGATTACTGAATAAATTTGCCGACCGATTGGTCGAGCGGGCCGACGAAATCGCCCTGGTCGAATCCATGGATTGCGGCCAGGCGATCCGCTTCATGAAAAAAGCAGCCGAACGCGGCGCGGCCAACTTCCGATTCTTCGCCGACAAGGCACCGGAAGCCCAGGACGGCCTTGCCCTTCAGCAACAGGAACACACCAACTTTACCGTCCGCAAGGCGATCGGTCCCGTGGGCATCATCACGCCCTGGAACACACCATTCATGCTGTCGACCTGGAAAATCGCGCCGGCGCTGGCGGCGGGCTGTACCGTTGTCCACAAGCCGGCCGAGTTGACGCCCCTGAGTGCGCATATCCTGGCAGAAATCGCCGATGAAGTGCTGCCCAAGGGAGTCTGGAACATGGTCAATGGCTTCGGCGAGAGCGTTGGCAAGCGAATGACCGAACACCCTGCCATCAAGGCGGTGGCACTGGTGGGAGAATCCGCCACCGGCTCCCACGTTATGCGCCAGGGTGCCGACAGCCTTAAACGCATGCACTTCGAGCTGGGCGGCAAGAACCCGGTCATCGTGTTTGACGACGCCGACTTCGAGCGGGCGCTGGATGCAGTCGTTTTCATGATCTACAGCCTCAACGGTCAGCGCTGTACTTCCTCGAGCCGTCTACTGATCCAGAGCGGCATTCGTGACAAGTTCCTCGCCGCACTGGAACAGAGAGTACGCAATCTGAAAGTCGGTCACCCGCTGGATCCGAATACCGAAGTCGGTCCGCTGGTCCACACGGAGCATTACGACAAGGTTTCGAGCTACTTCGACATTGCCAAAGAGGACGGCGCCAACATCGCCGTGGGCGGCAAGCGCATCACAGAGGCGCGCGGCGACCTGGACCCGGCCGGCAACTATCTGGAGCCAACCCTGTTCACCGAAGCCACCAGCAGGATGCGCATCGCACAGGAAGAGATCTTCGGCCCGGTACTGACCACCATCACCTTTGATACCGAAGAGGAAGCCGTTGCGATCGCCAACGATACGGAATACGGACTGTCCGGCTATATCTGGACGGAAAACACCGGCCGCGCCATGCGCATGGCCAAGCACGTCGAAGCTGGCATGCTCTGGGTGAATTCCGAAAACAACCGCAACCTGCCCTCTCCGTTCGGAGGCATCAAGATGTCGGGTATCGGCCGCGACGGCGGTGACTGGAGCTTCGACTTCTACATGGAAACCAAGAACGTCTGCATCGCCCACGGGACCCACCGGGTTCCGCAGCTTGGCAAAGGCTGATTGCAGGCTCAAGACCGAAGCAGCCGGAGCCCCATGCCGCGGCACGGGGCTCCGGCCCTTTCGGACTTTTGCTATATTCGCCCTATGAGCGAAGCCAATCACACCGAATGGATTCCCAACATCATCCTGGGACAGGATTACGACAGGCGCTATCTCGATGCGCCCATACATTACGATGTGCTGGAAAATCTGGCTGATTTCTATGGCCGCGACATGCCGGTGCACCGCCACGCCCAGTATGTCCAGATCCACTATATTGATCGCGGTACGATCGATTTCCATATTGATGACAAGGTCTATGAGGTAACCGGCCCCAGCTGTTTCTGCACGCCGGCCTCCATTCCCCATTCCTTCCGCACGGATCCCAGCGCCCGTGGACACGTACTGACGATTCACCAGTCCCTTGTATGGCAACTGATGCAAGACAATGTCGGTCGGGACATTGATACCAGCCTCACTGAAGGTATCTGCCTGGAACGGGACCGGCTGCCCGGGGAGCAGAAAACCCAGTGGGCACTGCTGGCCGGTATCCTGGAGGATATCCAGCTGGAATGGTCCTCGGATCAAATGGGAAAGGAACTGGCACTCAAGAGTCTGGTCCGGCTGTTACTGATCCGCCTGGCCAGACTCTCTTTCAAACGGTCCGCGAGCAGAACCGTCAACAGCGAGGATCTCCGGCTGTTCCGATGTTTCACCGATATGATCGAAGAACACTACCAGGAGCAGTGGCATCTGCCTCGCTACAGCATGGAAATGGCGATTTCGGAAAGCCGGTTGAACCAGACCTGTCAGCGCATTGCCAACAGATCCCCTAAAAAGCTGATTCACGACCGGGTTATTCAGGAAAGCAAGCGCCTGCTTATTTTCAGCAACCTTTCCAGCAACGAGATTTGCTTCCATCTTGGTTTTTCTGATCCTGCCTACTTCTCACGCTTCTTCAAGAAGCACACCGGGATGACCACCCAGCAATTCCGCAAGAAAACAGCGGTGCGCGGAACACAGTAGACATTCCTTAATACATTAATAAAATAGCCCATTGCTACTTTTTTATATGGCTAGCCAGATCGCCAGAGACCGGACCACTAAAGGTAATCCAATTCATGCGCAAGTTTGATGATTCGCTTCCCCTCCGGCTGCTCAAGGCCCGAGAGGCTGCCATGGCCTTTTTCCGCCCCCTGCTTCAGGAAATCCCCCTTACCGAACAGCAATGGCGCGTTATCCGGGCACTCAATGAATTCGAGGAATTGGAATCGAAACAGCTCGCTGAACTGTGCTGCATACTCAGTCCGAGCCTCACCGGAATCATCAACCGGCTGGAACAACAGGGTTACATAAAACGTCGCAAATCACCTGAAGATCAGCGCCGAATCCTGATCAGCCTGACTGACAAAGCCAAAAGCATGTTCACCAGCATGAGCCCGCGCATTGAGGCACGTTATCAAGAGATGGCGGAGCGTTTCTCGCAGGAAGACATGAGAACGCTGGAAGAGTTGCTGAACAAACTCTGTAACGTGAAGCCCTGAAACCCCCTCATGGAGGGCCTGCCTCCCGGACTTGACGACATTGACATTAGATAACATATTAACTAGGTTATTATTTAACATGTTAATTAAATTCGAACAGCACGTCCGCCCCCTCTTCCAAGTGGAGATGACCTCGTAATGCTTCAAGAAAGTTATCGGTACTTCCTCGCCAACACGCCAGTATCGCCGAACCACCTCCTGCCCGTTCATGACAAGTATTCCGGTGAAGTGGCAACCCACGTGGCACTGGCCGATGCCGAAGCCATCGATCAGGCGATAGAGGCCGCAGCCGACGCAGCCGAGCCAATGCGCAAGCTGCCGGCCTTCAAGCGTCAGGCGATCCTCTCCCACTGTGTTAAGCGTTTCGAGGAACGCTTCGAGGAACTGGCCGAGGCACTGTGCATTGAGGCCGGCAAACCGATCAAGGATGCCCGTGGCGAGGTTACCCGGCTAATCGACACTTTCCGCATTGCCGCCGAGGAAGCGGTGCGTATCGGTGGTGAAGTGGTACCGATGGACATCAGCCCGCGTGCCGAGGGTTACACGGGCATGTGGAAGCGCGTCCCCATCGGACCCTGTTCATTCATCTCGCCGTTCAACTTCCCGCTGAACCTGGCAGCCCACAAGGTGGCTCCCGCACTGGCAGCGGGCTGTCCCTTTATCCTGAAACCCGCCAGCCTGACGCCGATCGGCGCACTGATCATTGGTGAAGTCCTGGCTGAAACCGATCTGCCCAAAGGGGCTTTTTCCATCCTGCCGTGCCGCCGCGACGGTGCTGACCTGTTCACCACAGATGATCGGCTCAAGCTGCTCAGCTTCACCGGGTCGCCAGAAGTGGGCTGGGCCCTCAAGGCCCGCGCCGGCAAAAAGCCTGTCGTACTGGAACTCGGCGGAAATGCAGCCTGTATCGTCGACGAGGGCAGCGACATCGACGACGCCGTGGCCCGTATTGTCTTCGGCGCCTATTACCAGTCCGGCCAGAGTTGCATCAGCGTACAGCGCATCATGGTGCATGAGGCCCACTACGACGAAGTACGGGAGAAGCTGACCTCTGCCGTAAAGGGACTGGTCCATGGCGACCCCAAGGATGAAAGCACCTTTATCGGTCCGATGATTTCCGAGAAGGAAGCCACCCGCCTGCATGACTGGGTCCTGGAGGCAAAGGAAGCGGGCGCCACGGTACTGGCCGGGGGTGAGCGCGACGGTGCCATGCTGCAGGCCACTCTGCTGGAAAATGTTCCTGCGGACACCGATGTGAACTGCCAGGAGGCATTCGGTCCGGTCGCGATACTGTCCAGCTTCAGCGATTTCAATGCGGCATTGGACGAGGTCAACAATTCCGACTTTGGTCTGCAAGCAGGCATTTTCACCCGGGATATCTACAAGATTCAGAGAGCCTGGGACGAACTCGAGGTGGGCGGTGTCGTTATCGGCGATGTGCCATCCTGGCGAGTGGACCATATGCCCTATGGGGGCGTGAAGGACAGTGGTATCGGTCGTGAGGGTGTGCGCTATGCTATTGAAGACATGACCGAACTGCGCCTGTTGGTCGTGCGCGACCCAAACTGAGACAGCACCGAAAAATGCCAGCGGACACCCCGGCACGCACACCGTCCATCGCCCTGATGACTCTGATCGCCATGGCTAGTCCGTTGGCGCTCAACCTGTTCGTGCCGGCGATGCCGGACGCTGTGCGGGACCTCGGGACCGAAGTCGGGGTGATCCAACTGAGCTTTACCGCTTACCTGTTCACACTGGCGTTCGGACAATTAATGTCCGGCCCTCTGGCTGACCACTTCGGCCGCCGCCCGATCCTGCTCGGGGGCCTTGTCCTCCACACCGCGGGGAGCCTGCTGGCAGCCCTTGCCCCCGATGTCACGCTGTTGATCGCTGGCCGCGTGCTGCAAGCGCTCGGTGGGAGCGCTGCCATGGTACTGGCGCGCACGATCATCATCGACATCTACGGTCGCGAGGGTGCCGCCAGCCGCATGGGCTATGTCGTCATGGCGATTGCCATCGCCCAGACAATCGCCCCGACACTCGGCGGCTACCTGAACCTCTGGGCAGGATGGCATTCCATTTTCTATGTTTCTCTAGGCATGGGTGCTGTCGCGCTGTTGGTTGCGGCCCTGCAGCTGCCGGAGACCTGTCGCGATAGAAGTGACAGCTTGCGACTGGGGCCCGTCATTCAGCGTTACGCGGGTGTCTTCAGCTCGGGAGGCTATCTTGGCTATGCACTCTCCACCACGTTCATCGCTGCGGCGTTCTACATATTCATGGGTACCTCGCCCTACATCGTCGACAGCCTGGGCGGTAACTCTGCCCTGTTTGGCACCTGGTTTCTCGCGGTTTCACTGGCATTCATGTCTGGCAGTTTCCTGTCGACGCGACTGGCCAGGTACGCCAGCGCCGATCAGGTAATGCTGCTCGGCAACGCGCTTTCACTGACCGGCGCACTGGTACTGTTCGGTTTCGCGCTCGGTGGCGAGCTGAGCTACGGCTCCCTGTTCCTGCCAATGGCAGTGGTTACGCTCGGCCGCGGACTCAGCCAGCCCAACGCCCAATCCGCTGCGATCAGTTGCTCACCGACATCGGCGGCCACCGCTTCGGGGCTGATGGGGTTCATACAGCTTTTGACGGGCTCCGTGATTGCCCAGCTGATGCCGTTGCTTCTCGGTAAAGGTGTACTGCCGATCGCCGCCTGCATCTGCCTGGCCCCCGTAGCAGCGCTCGGCGCGCACTATTATGCGCTTACCCGGCAACACCGCACGAAAGCAGAAGCCTGAGGAGAGCATCATGGTCCCATTGCGACATCCCCGGAAACTGATCGTGCTATTGGCCGCCCTGCAGGCATTCGGGCCGCTTTCCATTGATATGTACCTACCGGGACTGCCGGAGATTGCCGAGGACCTGTCCAGCCCCGAGAGCAGTATTCAACTGACCATCACGGCCTTTCTGGTGGGCCTTTTCATCGGCATGCTGTTCTATGGCCCACTATCGGACAAGTATGGTCGCCGCCCCCTGCTCCTTGGCGGCATTTCCCTTTACCTGCTCGCCAGCCTGGGCTGCGTCCTGGCCCACGACGCCAACCAGCTTGTGGCGCTGCGGTTCGTCCAGGCCCTGGGCGGCGCGGCCGCCTCCGTGCTCGGGCGGGCAGTGGTCCGCGACCTCTTCCCCGTCAATGAAGCCGCCCGTGTGCTGTCGCTGATGCACCTGATCACCATGATTGCCACCCTGATCGCCCCCCTGCTGGGTGGATACCTGCTGCTGATCTTCGGCTGGCGCGCCCTGTTTGTGGCCCTGATGGTGTTCGCCGGTACCGTCCTGGTGATAACAGCCCTCAAGATCCCGGAAACCAACACCGGAGACAGCCGCAGCGTCAGCATCCCTGGCGTCTTTGCCGCTTATTTCCGGATCGTCCGCCATCCCCTGGCCCTCGGATACATACTGTGCATGTCCTTCTCCTTCGCCGGCATGTTTGCTTACATCACCGCGTCACCGTTCGTCTACATCAACTATTTCGGTGTCCAACCCCAGCATTATGCCTGGTTGTTCAGCCTTAACATCGTCGGCATCATTCTTTTCGTCACTATTAACGCCCGGACGGTGCGAAGGACCGGTCCACGCAGGATGCTCCTGATCGGTGCCGGTATTGCGGCTGCCTCCGGCATTGCACTTCTGGTAACCGGATTGCTGGGCCTGGGAGGGCTGACGGCCATCGTCGCCGGTCTGTTTGGCTATGTCGGCGTCACCGGCGTCCTCGGGGCCAACTGCATGGCGAGCCTGCTAAAGCACTACCCACAGCAGGCAGGGGCAGCAGCCGGACTCGCCGTGGCGACCCAGTTCGGGTTCGGGGCGCTGGCAAGTTCCCTGGTCAGCGCCCTTCACGACGGCACACCGCTGCCGATGACACTGGTAGTCGGCCTGGCAGGTCTTCTCTCGGCCTCGGCCCTGGCCGTGGCGCTGCTGTCAGAGTCAGAGAAGGAGCCGGCTCATGCCCCGCTCAAAACCACCGGAAAATAGACGGAGAATCAGTTAATGCCGGGAAACAGAACCGAAAAATGCAATTTTTAACGTGAATACTGCATTTCCTGTCAAAGAGGAGCCAAGAATAATTGGATTATAGAAGTTGGAACCAGGCGCTGCCAATAACAGTCAAAAACAAGGCACGTTGTCACCCAATGCACTCACAACGCTAAACAACAAAAGGAAACTGTCATGGGAAAACTCGCGCTTGCCGCCAAGATCACGCATGTACCCTCCATGTACCTATCCGAGCTGGACGGTCCGCAGAAGGGCTTTCGTCAACCGGCCATCGACGGTCATATCGAGATCGGCCGCCGCTGCCGTGAGCTGGGTGTGGATACCATTGTCGTCTTTGATACCCATTGGCTGGTTAACGCCAACTACCACATCAACTGTGGCGAACACTTCAAAGGTAATTACACCAGTGGTGAACTGCCCCACTTCATTTCCAATATGAAGTTTGAATATGATGGAAATCCTGAGCTCGGCAAAATCCTGGCGGCCGAATGCAATGCTCAGGGCGTAGAAACACTGGCGCATGACAAGACCACCCTCGATCCCGAGTATGGCACGCTGGTTCCGATGCGCTACATGAACGAAGACCGACATTTCAAGGTTATCTCGGTCTCTGCAATGTGTACCGCCCACTACCTGAATGACAGTGCCCGTCTGGGCTGGGCAATGCGCAAGGCGATCGAAGAGCACTACGACGGCACCGTAGCGATTTTTGCCAGCGGCTCGCTATCCCACCGCTTTGCCCAGAACGGTCAGGCACCGAAGTTTGCCACGAAAACCTGGTCTCCGTTTCTGGAACGCATGGATCACGAAGTGGTTCGGATGTGGGAAAACGCCGAGTGGGAAGACTTCTGCGAAATGCTGCCCGAATACGCCGTAAAAGGCCACGGTGAGGGCTTCATGCACGACACCGCAATGCTACTGGGCGCGCTGGGCTGGTCCGAGTATGACCAGCAAGCGGAAGTACTGACTCCTTACTTCGGCAGCTCAGGAACCGGACAGATCAATGCCGTGTTCCCGATATCTCAGGTCAGCGGCGACAAGGTTCCCGGCCCACAGGCCTCTGTTACCGAGTCCTTCATTCCCGGTTCAAGCCGCATCTGAGGGTAGACACCGAAAACGATCACGGCCTGCAACGGCAGGCCGTGATCCGTGACCACCCAAGATAAATACTGAAAAGTGCAATAACCAGCCTGAATTATACATTTCCTGCACAGGCCTAACTCCGCAGAATTGAGTCAGTCCATCACATACCGCCAGAAACCGAAATTCTGTAAGAAGCGGGCGGACCAATCTCCCTACCATCCGTCCGGCCTTGAAAACAAAAAGGAGAAGTCACCATGCAGTTTCACCATCACGGATACGTATCCACCGACCCGAGAGTCGAGGAAGCGTCCGGCACGGGCATTGACCGTCCCGAGACTCTGCCGGATGTTGTCGATGTTCTGATCGTTGGCAGCGGGCCTGCAGGCATGATTGCTGCCGCCCAGTTGGCGAAATTCCCGAACATCACTACCCGTGTCGTCGAACGGCGCTCGGGACGATTGGAAATCGGCCAGGCCGACGGTATCCAGGCACGCAGTGTCGAGACATTCCAGGCGTTTGGGTTTGCCGGAAGAATCACCGATGAGGCCTACCGTATAACCGAGATGGCGTTTTGGGCCCCGGATTCCGATAACCCGGAGCACATCGCCCGCTCCTCGGTGGCGTTGGATGACCCCGGCGGTAAGATCAGCGAGTTTCCTCATCTGATCGTCAACCAGGCCAGGGTTCTCGATTACTTCGCCGAGTTTGCCAAAAACGCCCCGGCACGGCTGGAAACCGACTACGGCCTCGAATTCGTAGGGCTGACGGTTCATGACGGCGAGGAATACCCTGTCGAGGTCACATTGCGCCATACCTCGGGCGATAAAGAAGGCCAGGAATGCACGGTGAAAGCCAAATACGTCATCGGTTGCGATGGCGCGCACAGTCGCGTTCGTGAATCCATTGGCCGCAAGCATATCGGCGCCGTCTCGAATCATGCCTGGGGTGTCATGGATGTGCTGGCCAGCACCGACTTCCCCGACATTCGCACCAAGTGTGCCATTCAGTCATCAAGCGGTGGCAGTATTTTGCACATTCCCCGCGAAGGCGGTCATCTGTTCCGGATGTACGTCGACCTGGGCGAAGTCCCCGAGAATGACAACCACCAGATACGCCAGACCACCCTCGAGACCACCATCAAGAAGGCCAACCAGATCCTGCACCCCTATACCCTGGAGGTGAAGGACTGCGCCTGGTACACCGTCTACGAGGTTGGCCACCGCGTGACCGACAAATTCGATGACGTAGCACCCGGCGAAGAAGGCTCCCGGACTCCGCGGGTCTTCATCACCGGTGACGCCTGCCACACCCACAGTGCCAAAGCGGGTCAGGGGATGAACGTGTCCATGCAGGACGGCTGGAACATCGCCTGGAAACTGGGACATGTGCTGTCGGGCATCGCGCCCGAATCTCTCCTGGAGACCTATTCCAGTGAGCGCCAGGTCGTCGCACAGAACCTGATTGACTTTGATCGGGAATGGTCGAGCTTGATGGCCAAGCCCGCCGAGGAATTCGAAGATCCGCAGGAGTTGGCAGATTTCTACGTCAAAACTGCGGAATTTCCGGCCGGCTTCATGACCGAGTATACGGAGTCGATGATCACCGGCACCACCGCGCATCAGAGCCTCGCTACCGGTTTCCCTGTCGGCAAGCGATTCAAATCAGAGCGGGTAATGCGGGTCTGCGATGGCAATGATGTCCACCTGGGCCACCATGCCACCGCCGATGGGCGCTGGCGGATCTACGCCTTCGCGGACAAGGCGCGTCCCGGGGAGGATTCCCGTCTGGCCGCCTGGGCGGAGTGGCTATACAGCTCACCAGACTCGCCGGTTGTGAAGTACACCCCCGAGGGCTCGGACCTGGACAGCATCTTCGACGTCAAAGTGATCTACCAGCAACCCCACGGCGAGGTCGAATTCGGCCCGGACATCCCGGCCATTTTCGCGCCGAAGGTGGGCCCCTTCCAGGTGACCGACTATGAAAAAGTCTACGCCATAGATCCGGAGATCGACATCTTCGAAACGCGCGGTGTCGACAGAAATGGGGTCGTTGTCGTAGTGCGACCTGATCACTATGTTTCCCAAGTACTGTCATTTAGTGATGTTGATGAGCTTGCAACGTTCTTCGACGGTGCACTGCAACGCAATTTCCGGTAATGACACGCGTTGGATATTTTCGCGCAATGGGAGAGTGCTGGTTTCGGCAAAGCTTCGGGATAAGTTGGTGCCGTTGAGCCAAGGGATTTCCATGCGAAGCGCGGAGTCTGTATATCCTTTACTAGCGCCTATTTAGGGTCAGCCAGGCCGTTAAGCTACACACGGCCTGGCGTTTCGTTATTATCCCCTAGAACAACACCAGCCTTATCATTATAGCGGCCACCATCGTCAGGGTAATCCACTTCACCCACTTTGCGCCCTGCTCACCCATATTCACCCTCGCCGCAACAAAGGCACCAACGACATTACCGACCGCCAGGGTCAATCCCATTCCCCAGCGCACCTGTCCGTTGAACGCAAAAACCAGGAGAGCGGCAAAGGTGAATAGCAAGACGATGAAAACCTTGAGCACATTCACCTGACGCAAATCTATTTTCAGCATGTGGTAAAGAACCACAATGAACAACACCCCGACCCCTACCTGGATAAACCCTCCGTAAACACCAATCACAAACATGGCCAGATAAATCGCAGGCCTGAGACGATCCTTCGTCAGGGGCCTGGTATCCAGCTTTGGCTGAGGGAGAAGCAGAAACACAGATGCTCCTATCATGGCTGCAACCAGCACGAACTGAAACACCGTATCGGCAACCCAGGTAGCCACCCAGGCGCCCAGCAGGGAGCCAACAACCGCCGGGATGGCCAGATGCAAGCTCACCACCAGGTTGCTATGACCCATGCGGTGAAAACTGCTCACCGCCATCACGCTCTGCAACGTGATAGCCACCCGGTTTGTGCCGTTGGCGACCTGTGGCGGCAGACCCAGAAACATCAACAGGGGCAGGGTCAGCATGGATCCGCCAGCTGAGAGAACGTTAATAAACCCGGCAATGCCGCCGATCGACAGTAAAGCCAGGATTTCCGGAACAGTCACTCATCGCGCTCCATCGAGGATTGGAGGATTCGAAAGGAGGAAACCCCCGATCCGGAATCGTTATGACCAAAAAAAGGACTCCCGGAGGAGTCCTTTTCGTTTCGTTCGACGCGTTTTAAGCGTTCTTCTTTACCGCTCGATGTGCTGGTACTCACCCGCATCGGCAGTGGCATTGCTCACCACCAGTATCGCGATCATGGAGGCAATGAAGCCCGGAATGATCTCGTAAACACCGGGACCACCCATGAACTCGCCGTTCCATCCCAGTGAGATCCAGATCATAACGGTGGCTGCACCGACAACCATACCGGCGATGGCACCAGCACCGTTGGTGCGCGGCCACATCAGTGAAAGGATGATCAGCGGGCCAAATGCGGCACCGAAGCCAGCCCACGCGTTAGCAACCAGAGCCAGAACCTGAGAGTTCGGATCGGATGCGATGACGGCAGCGACCAGGCCGACGAGGACTACGCACACACGGCCAATATTCACGCATTCTTTGTCGCTTGCTTCCTTACGCAGGAACAGACGATAGAAATCCTCTGTCAGCGAAGAAGACGACACCAGCAGCTGACTGGAGATGGTACTCATCACCGCCGCCAGCAGAGCCGCATACAGGAAGCCTGTAATCAGCGGATGGAACAGCATATCTGACAGGATAATAAAGATGGTTTCCGGATCCTGTACGTCCATGCCGTTGCGGATAGCGTATGCGCGGCCGAACACACCCAGAGAAATAGCGCCGATCAGGGAAATCAGCATCCAGCTCATACCGATGTTCCGGGCAACCGGTACATCTTTCAGGGTGCGGATGGCCATGAAGCGCACAATGATGTGCGGCTGTCCAAAATAGCCCAGGCCCCAGGTAACCGCAGACAGCCAACCTATGAAGGTCAGGCCTTCCGTCCAGGACAGCAGCGTGGCATCCACTTCATTCAGGGTTTGCGACGCCTGGGCAAAGCCCCCGCCGCCCTCACCGAAGAGCACAACCGCCGGCATGATGACCAGCGCCAGCATCATGATACAACCCTGAACAAAATCCGTCAGACTCACCGCCAGGAAGCCGCCCACGACGGTGTAAGCCAGAACCACACCCAGGGTAATCACAATACCTGCGGCATAATCACTCAGGCCGCCAAAGTTGAAGATACCGGCAAACGCGCTTTCGAACAGCTTGCCTCCGGCTACCAGACCGGATGCGGTGTAAACCGCGAAGAAAATAACGATAACGATGGCCGAAACCGTACGCAGGGACAGGGCTTGTGTCGGAAAGCGATTCGCCAGAAAGGACGGGATGGTAATCGCGTTGCCGTAGTGAACCGTCTGTTCACGAAGACGTGGCGCGACCAGCGTCCAGTTGAAGAATGCCCCCACGAGCAGACCAATACCGATCCAGGCCGACCCCAAACCCGACGCAAACAGCGCCCCGGGCAGCCCCAGGAGCAACCAGCCACTCATGTCAGAAGCGCCAGCGGAGAGCGCTGCCACCTTTGGACTCAGGGCGCGACCGCCCAACATATAGTCCTCAGATGAAGACGTCGCTCTGCGCATTGCAAAAACGCCAATGGCAATCATGAGCGCGAAATATAAAAAGAGACTTATCCAAACACCAATAGCCATAGGGGCTCCTCCGGTTTAATGAGTCGGACTATGTCCGCTCGCAAAGCACATGGATGACCTGACGCCAACTCGCTGCACTGTTCTTCTTTTCTTTCCGAGTTCCATCTCGATTGAAGCAGGAATTTTCCATGTGACAACTTCCTGAACCTGAGCACGCAAAGAAGGTTTGCGACTTGCGCCCCGCTCGCATGCGTGAGACCGGGCTTCAGTCGCTATAACTTAGTATCAGTACGGATTCCGGGCTTACGAAATCCTACGATTCTTTTGCACAATCCTACGGGACTGGGAAACCGCCAGGCCATATCAGGCCACTCGGTCGCCAACCTGCAGTTTTGAGGGCGTAGTCCCTTTGTATTTCCGCAAGGCATTTGTCAATGCGCTTTGAGACGAGAAACCAGTACGGTAACTGATTTCAGACACCGTAAGGGTCGTTGTTGTAAGGAGGGTAGCGGCCTGATCGAGACGTGTCTGTAACAGGAACTGGTGGGGCGTTATGCCTGCCACCTCTCTGAATACCTCATGGAAACGGCTGACACTCAGGCAAGCCTCTCCTGCCATATCTTCGACGGTGATCTTCTTGTGGAGATTTTTGAGAATATAACGACGGACTGCTTCAGAACTGATGGCATTCCGGTTTGAGGGGAAGGAACGGCCTTCGGTGATACGATCGGCCATGCAGTACAGAATGCTCGAAGCCAAGTGCTGCTGTAGCGTTGTATGATCAGGAACGCGGTCGAACTCGCTGGCCGCAAACTGGACCAGCCCATGCAAACGATTGTCCATTTGCAGGGTCCGCGGCTTTTCAAAGACCCGCATCATACGCTCGTAATCAGCGTGTGCTGGAGAGTTGACGGCGGGAGTGAGCGGATCAAGATTGATGACCAGGACATGGTTCTTGTCGTTACCGCGATAATCGTGGCGGGCTTCCGTGGGCACCAGATAAGCTCTCCAAGTGTCCAGTTGGGCCCCTGCCCCATCGACGCTTAACTCGGCTTCGCCGCGCACCCCAATGACAATCTGGTGGTGTTCATGCCGGTGCTGGTGCGCGGCCATGGGAAGCTTCAGAAGTTTCGCGTTAACCATTAAAACTGCCAGCGTTTAACTGAGAATGTACCTCAATTAAAGCAGAACATTACAGAAAGTGCACGAATGGAACTGAAACTCGAGGGAAAACTCACCGTTTTCAGTCAGCCTCTGAACGGCTTAACCAGTGATTCAACAATCCCGAAACCTGCCCGGAAACCTCAGCCAGCGGGCGTGCAGCATCAATCACGTGATACCTGGAGGGCTCGGCCATGGCGCGAGCGAGATAGGTCTCCCTGATTCGCTGAAAGAATTCCAAATCCTCCTGTTCAAAACGATCGAGGTCGCCCCTCTTTCGAGCTCTGGCCATGCCGGTGTCCACGGGGGCATCCAGGACAATCACATGGTCTGGACGGATATCACCCTGAACCAGTGTTTCAAGCAGGGAAATTCGCTCCTCCGGAACACCACGCCCCCCGCCCTGATAGGCAAAGGTCGCATCGGTGAAACGGTCGCATAAGACCCACTGGCCCTGCTCAAGCGCTGGCAGGATTCGGGTATGCAGATGCTGTGCCCTGGCCGCAAACATTAGCAGCAACTCTGCGGTTTCGTTGACCGGTTCATCCCTGGGCGTCAACAAAAGCTCGCGAACAGCCTCAGCCATTGGCGTGCCACCCGGCTCACGGGTGACGATATAATCGACGCCCAGTCTAGCGAGCGTGTCAGCTGCATTCTTCAGCTGGGTCGATTTGCCGACCCCTTCCGTGCCTTCGAAGGTTATGAACTGCCCTCGCACTGTCATCCGGCATCCTCATCAGAATCACTGTTTTTTGGCGCCGGTGAAGAGCGGTAGTCTTCACGCCTGTTCAACTGAAACTCACGTACGGCTTTCTGATGTTCTGCAAGCGTGCGCGAGAATTTGTGGGTGCCGTCTCCCCGGGCAACGAAGTACAGGGCATCACCATCATCCGGGTGCAGGGTCGCATGAATGGCTTCGCGGCCTGGCAGGGCGATGGGAGTCGGGGGTAAGCCATTGATTCGGTAGGTGTTGTAGGGAGTGTGCGTGCGCAGGTCCTTACGCCCAATCCGGCCTTGATAGCTGTCCCCCATACCGTAGATAACAGTGGGGTCGGTCTGCAGTCGCATTCCCTTCTGTAAACGACGGACGAACACCCCTGCCACCTGCTCCCGCTCATGGGGCGCACCGGTTTCGCGTTCCACAATTGATGCCATGATCAGGGCTTCGTATGGATTGTCATAGGGCAGCCCCTCTTCCCGCGCCGCCCATTCCTCGGCCAGTACTGTCTCCATTCGGCTGAAGGCCCGCTTCAACAAATCCAGATCGGACTCGCTACTGGTAAAGGCGTAGGTATCGGGGAAGAATCGACCTTCGGGATGCTCACCCTCGGCTCCAACAGCCGCCATGACCTGCTCGCTGGTCCACTCGCCGGTGACCTTCTGAAGTCGCTCAGCCTGCGCCAGAGCGGCTCGCATATCCTTGAAGGTCCAGCCTTCGATAAACTGAACGTACCAGTGCTTGGTGTCTCCCGACACCATGACACCGATCATGTCTCTGGGGCTCATGCCATCAAGAAACTCGTACTGGCCGGCCTTGATCCGCGTCTGCTCCGGCTCTAGCCGACCGTATAACCTCAGCCAGAGCCGGTCTGAAACCAACCCCTCAGCTTCGAGTCGACCAACGACTTCAATAAATGAACTGCCCTGGGGAACGTCAAACAGTAGCGGTTCTTCAAGCACCACCGGCTTTTTCAAGCCTTGTAGCCCCTGCCAAACCCACAGCCCGGATCCCGCAGACGCGAGGACGGCGACACAAACGCACGCAAGCAATAACTTCTTGAGCAAACGATTTATTCCAGTGTTTCGAGAGGATTGAAGATTGTCGCAAGTCCGCTATCCACAGGCAAATGATGGCCGGCAATAGTGAGAACCGGAACAATGCCCAGAACGCTGTTC